>DAOTCE010000008.1 GCA_035452965.1 Candidatus Paceibacterota bacterium
GAGATCAAGCAGGTCGCCACCGTGTCCGCCAACTGGGACACCACCATCGGCGAGATCATTGCCGACGCCATGGACAAGGTTGGCAAGGACGGCACCATCACCGTCGAGGAAGCCAAGTCCATCGAGACCACGCTCGAAGTGGTTGAAGGCATGCAGTTCGACAAGGGCTATTTGTCTCCGTACTTCGTGACCAACGCCGAGACCATGGAAGCCAAGCTGGAAGACGCCTACATCCTGATCTTCGAGAAGAAGATCAGCAGCCTGAAGGACATGCTCCCGCTGCTGGAGAAAGTCGCCAAGGTTGGCAAACCGATGCTCATCATCGCTGAGGAAGTGGAGGGCGAAGCCCTGGCCACCCTGGTGGTGAATAAGCTGCGCGGCACGCTCAACATCGTGGCCGTCAAGGCCCCGGGCTTCGGCGACCGGCGCAAGGCCATGTGCGAAGACATCGCCATCCTCACCGGTGCCAAGTTCATCAGCGAAGACCTCGGCATCAAGCTGGAGGGCGTTGAACTCAGCGACCTCGGCAAGGCCAAGAGCATCGTGGTGGATAAGGAAAACACGACCATCGTGGAAGGTGCCGGCAAGAGCTCGGACATCCAGGGCCGCGTGAACCAGATTCGCCGGCAGATCGAGGAAACCACCTCGGATTACGACCGCGAGAAGCTTCAGGAACGCCTGGCGAAGCTCGCCGGTGGCGTGGCCGTCATCAACGTCGGCGCCGCAACCGAGACCGAGATGAAGGAGAAGAAGGCCCGCGTCGAGGACGCCCTGCACGCGACCCGCGCAGCCGTTGAAGAGGGCATCGTCCCTGGCGGCGGCGTGGCATTGATCCGCTGCCTGGACGCCATTGACAAGGTCAAGGGCGCCAACGAGGACGAGCGGATCGGCGTGGACATCGTCAAGAAGGCGATCGAGTTCCCGACCCGCGAGCTGGCTAACAACGCCGGCGAGGAAGGTTCGGTCGTTGTCGAGGAAGTCAAGAAGCGCAAGGGCAACGATGGTTACAACGTGGCGGACAACAGCTACGAAGACCTCGTCAAAGCCGGCGTAGTGGACCCGAAGAAGGTCACCCGCACCGCGCTGCAGAACGCCGCGTCCATCGCCGGCCTGCTCCTGACGACGGAATGTCTCATCACTGAGATTCCGGAGAAGGAGAAGAAGGCCCCGATGCCGGGCGGTCACGGCGGCATGGGCGGCGACATGGATTACTAAGCCCATCGCAGCCGCGGGCATGGCCGGATGGGCCGGAGGCCCGTACTGTTCCGCGGCGCTTGCGGGAGGAACCGTTGAATCGAGCGAGGCTGGCGCACGCCAGCCTCGCTTTTCGTTGAGAGCCGTTGGATCCTTGACCCGTGGGTTGAAATGGGCGAGATTGGCCCTGCAGCTTTTGGGGGCGTACTGGTTTCGACTTGGAAGATGCGCCAGAGGCGGCATGCCGAGGATGGTTCGTTGGCCTCGTTAATCATCGGACCGAACATTAATTGCTAACGAAGAATTAGCTCTCGCGGCCTAAGTGCCACGACGTTCGCCGGCGGACACCTGCTGCGCCGGACGAACGCCACAGCAGGTTAGGCCAGTCGCGGCGTCCGCGCGCGCCTGGTTGAAGCTCTTACCCTGCGGGCTAGGCTGGGCGACTCGGTGTCAGGCCGCAATCGCCTGGTAGAAAACTCTCTCCTGACTAAGCATGTAGTCGCGGCTGGCAAGTTTGCCAAGGACGCGGGTTCAACTCCCGCCGCCTCCACCATTTGCGGGAGGCGGGCCTGTCAAACGCTGCCAAAACCACCCGTTGACGGCTGAGGAACAAATGTTCTGAGGTTTCCTACAGTTTACCGAAGAACCTCGCAGCGGTGGCACACGTGGCAGCGCTCAGCTCTTCGAGCGAACAGCCCTTGACCTGGGCGGCGACTTCGGCGGTCTCCTTCACGTAGGCCGGCTCGCAGCGTTTCCCCCGGTAAGGCGCAGGCGCAAGGAAGGGGCAGTCGGTTTCCAGCATGAACTGGTCGAGGGGAGTGGCGGCGAGAGCATTCCGAATCGTCTGATTGCTCTTGAAGGTTAGAATGCCGGTGAAACTAACCAGCGAGCCCAGCGCCAGGATGCGCCGCATGGCCGTCGCATCGTCGGCGAAGCAATGGAACACGCCGCGCACGCGCCCGGCGAATGGTTGCACCTGGGCAAGCGTGTCTTCCAGCGAGTTACGCTGGTGAATGACGCAGCCGAGTCCAAGCTCGGCGGCCACTTCCAGGTGCTGGCGGAACAGCTCGATTTGCCTGGCCTTGAAGCGTGCGTCATCGGCGGCAGTGAACCCGGCTTGCCGGCTCGGCAGGCGGTAGTAGTCCAATCCAGTCTCGCCCAGCGCGACAACCTTGGGATGCCGCGCCAGCTCGCGCAGCGCCGGCCGGAAATCGTCGGGGGCTTCGAGGGCGTGGGAGGGATGCCAGCCGACGGCGGCATACACGTTGGGGAATTGCTCCGTCAATTCGACGGCGCGCCGGCTGCTGGCGAGGTCGGTGGCGATGGTAACAATTTTCGTGATACCCGCGGCGGCGGCCCGCGCGATGACCTGGCCCAGGTCGTCAGCGAACTCGGGGCGGCCAAGATGGGCGTGAGTGTCATAAAACACCGACATAGGCTGAAAGTAAGTGCGAGAGAGCAGGCTGCAACCAAAATCCGAAAAATGGGATTGCGTTCGCTAGCCGACGCCAGTAATGCTCTGGCGGTCGGTCAATGAATAAACCTGTATAACCTTACGCAACATTATGGCAGACAATTGTTTTCATCCCAGCATCGAAGGAGCGCAGCACGGAGCCAAGAGTCTTGCGCAGTTCCTTGAATACGCGAAGAGGTCGGGCGCCGCCGGGGCGCAGCCGTCCAATTTCATGCTCCAGAGCGGCACCGGCTTCAAGAGCGCGAAGGAGATCAAAGACGCGTTTGCCAAGGCCAAGCTGAGCCTGGACGGTGTCTCCGCGCACTGCCCGTTCTGGGTGCACACAACCGCCTGGACTGGCAGCCCAACCGTCCGGCCATTCATCCCGGGCGACGTGGCGAAAAAGTCGCCCGCGGAGATTGAGAAGTGGGCGGAGGATTACATCCTGCGGCTGCTGGATTTGTGCGCTGAGCTGGGCGTCAAGATCGTGCCGATGTTCTGGGGCGTGGCGTTTGGGTGGGAGCTGGCGACGGGCTACCCGTGGGGATTCTGGAAAGGCGGCGACTACGACTTCCTCAAAGAAGGACAAGAGCGCTTTGTCAAGAAGACCGCCAAGATCCGCAAGCAGGCCAAGTCACTAGGCATCTTCCTGGCCCACGAAATCCACCCCGGCACGGCGGCGATGTGCGCGGATGACTTCAACATGCTGGTGGAGATTTGCAGCGGGGACAAATGCCTCACGGTCAACGCCGACCCGTCTCACTGCTGGGAGGGGGAGGATTGGGAGACTCGATTCCTGAAGGTGGCGCCGCGCATCTACGCCTGCCACGTGAAGAACTTCGTCATCCGCCCGGGCCTGCCACTGCGCATGATGGAGGCGGGCTGGCAAAAGCGCGCGATGCAGTTTGTGGACATCCCCACGGGCGACCTCAACATGATGCGCTATGTGGAGCTGCTGATCCATACCGGCTATCCCCAGCGCTACTGCCAGGTGATGGGCACCAAGTCCGCGCCGCTGATTGTCGAGGCCGAGAGCGCCTACCGCGATTTGGACGCTACCAGCGCCAACGGCATCCAATACGTGCGCGACAACCTCTGCTTTCCGCTGGCTGCCGGCTCGTTCGAGGACGGCATGGGCGCGTAGCCTGGCAGTTTGTTAGAGGAGCTTAACCGCTTGCACCCTCTCTCTTCCGGTTGGAAGGGAGAGGGCTTTCTATTGCGGGTCAATTCACGCCCGTCCGATTGAGCAGGTAGATTATCACGCCAACTGCCACGCATGCGGCCACGCTAAGAAAGACAGCAAAGTACAACGACTGCATCTTCCGAGTGCGAACGTGCCTCGGGTTACCTGGAAAAAGCAATTGCGCCAACCTGCCCATCTTGCCCGGCAAGGAATATAGACGCGGCGATGAGTTTCGCAATCATTCATTCCCTGAATCCAGATTAGGCAGGGAGCCGACACCGCTACCGGGAACCGGCAACGGAGCGTCGGAATTGGCGGAGAGACTGGGATTCGAACCCAGGGTGGGGTATAAGCCCACTCACGCTCTCCAGGCGTGCGCTTTAAACCACTCAGCCATCTCTCCAGCCGTTCAACTTCAATGGACTACGTTTTCGATCCGGCGCTCAGCCTTACGGCTTGAAGCCGCAACCTGAATTCGGCGGGAGGTCCTCTGACCGCGCAGGCAAGCTTCGGCAGAGGATGCCCGAACCGAACCGGGCTCGTCACGTACCATCGCGCATGTTATTCACATGAATCTGAGTTAAGCGCAAGCCGATTCGGCACTCCGGGTCACTGAAGTTTGCTTCACAAGCCGGCCACGCGACCGTATCGTTGGGCAACGAAACCCAGGCTGGCTTGGGGACTGGCAGGTTCGAAGAGATGTACGGCTGGCAAAAGCGCGACGAGGCGGCCAATCTGCCCCCGGGCAGGCTGACCAAGCTGGTCCCATTGCTGGCGGCGGCGCTGATTACGGTTTGTTTCGTGTCGTTCCCCTCTGCACCGCCGGACAATGACGTGGATTCCTCCTTAAGCGCTGGGTTGAACTACGCTCAGGAGGAGGGGCTCCAGTTTGGTTCTGACCTGGTGTTCACGTATGGGCCGCTGGGATTCCTGATGTTTTACTATTACTCGCCCTGCGCCGCGGGTTGGCGCATGGCGGCAGACGTGGCGTATTGCCTGGCGACAGCCGTTGGATTATGCCTGCTGGCGTGGCGATTGCGACCGCTGTGGCGCTGGGGGTTGCTGCTGCTGTTTCTCTGGATCGCCCCCAACATTCCGACTCGGGCAGACCTGGTGATTAATATCGGACTGCTATCCTGGAGCTTGCTGTGTTTGGTCGAATCCGGTTACCGCCTTCTGGGGTGCTTGCTGGCGTTTGCGGTTCTCGCGGCTTTTGCCGCGCTGGCGAAGATTTCGTTTCTTTTCACCGCCACTGTCGGCGTGGCGGTGGTTGCGGGAGACCTGGCACTGCACGGACGTTGGCGGTTGGCGGTGGGGATGACCGCTGGCTTCGGCACAGCATTCGTATTGGGCTGGGCAGGCGCGGGGCAAGCGTTCGCGAGTCTGGGCGCCTATTTGGCTAACGGTCTGGCAGTGGCGCGGGCCTACAATGGCGCGCTGGGTTGGGAAGGTCCGGTTCTGCTGCAGAGCTTATGCCTGGCGCTGGCGCTGGTGGTCCTAGTCATGATTATCCTGCGCGTGGCGGCGGCGTTTGAGGGCGGCCAGGCGCAGCGAACTGCCCGTCTGGGTTTGTTGCTGGCGTGGTTGTTGTTGCTGAGCTTTGCGGCTTGGAAATATGGGTCCGTGCGGTCGGGGCGGGAGGTGTACTTCCTCGGGTTCATCGCGGTGTTGGCGTTTGGTTTGGAGACGCTGCCCGGCGAGGGGCGGGTGGCGCGCCGGTGGGCCCGGGGCCTGGCATTGGGTGTCTGCGGGTTGTCATTGATAACCATGCAAGTGAACTGTTTCGCAGGCTGGCCTGGATCGTTCCGGGTGCCGTTTCGCACGTTCGGGCAGAATCTGTCCTGGCTGATGAACCCGGCTGGCTATCGGTGCCAGATGGAGGAGGCGCTGGGCGCGAGGCGGCGCGAAGCGCAATTGCCGCGCTGCACTGAACAGATCGGGCGCGCCAGTGCAGACGTGTTTGGCCACTGGCAGGCCTACGCCTTGCACAACGGCTGGAACTATCGCCCGCGCCCGGTCTTCCAAAGCTACGTCGCGTGCAGCCGGGCATTGATGCAGCTAAACGAGAGTTTTTACCTATCCAAGGCGGCACCCGAGTATGTGCTGTTCCGGCTGTTCGCGCTTGACCGGAAATTCCCATCATTGGAGGACGCAATGGTGTTGCGAACGCTGCTGGCTAATTACCAGCCCATAGCCGCCGAAGACCGGTTCCTCTTGTTGAGGCGAATCGGCACGAAGCGGCCCGTCCTTTCACTGGTCCGCGAGGGAACCGTGCAGCCGGGCCAGGCAATTGACTTGCGCGAATTCGGGAACACGGATTTGTGGCTTGAAATTTCCCTGCAACCGACCCTCTTGGGCCGGCTGAGACAGGCACTTTACCGGCCACCGACAGTTCGACTAGCTGCGTGGCGCGAGCCCGGCGGAAAGCTGATGGTCCGAAATCGAGCTCCCGCCCAGATGCTGGCGGCCGGCTTCCTGGCCAGTCCGCTCCTGCTCAACAACGACGACGTGCTGAACCTCTATGCGGACCGGGCGGTCGCGCGTCCGGGCGCCTGCTCCGTCGAGTTGCTGCCGGGTGAAGGGTGTTACTGGCAGGAGACCATTCACTATCGCATCCACAAGGTGCAAAGTCGGTTAGGCCGGTGCGTGCCGGCGGATTTGGCGGAGCAGTTGTCCGAGCAAATGTCCGGGCAGCAGGCGGCAGGGCAGAGTTCACTCAATGCTAGCCCCTCTGCGGTTGCGGCTCCTGCCTCGCCGGCGAAGCATCTGTTCAGGCTGTTTCCGGTGGCGCGATGGCGACCGGCGGCGCCACTGCCTGGGGGATGGCAGGAGAACGTCACCTTCGGGTTGTTTCTGGCGGCACCGATGGCGAGCATCGGTTTGCTGCTGGTATTTGTCAGACGAGGCAGGAGGGGTGTAGCTCCAACCGGCTGGGGCCGCCTGGTCATCGGGAACGCCCTGGTTCTGGCTTGCCTGGTAACACCGGTCTTGCTGGTTGGGGAAACTTACTTCCGTTTCTGCTGTGACACCACGGACTCGCTGGCCTTCACCCGGATTTCGGAGCGTTGGGTGCAGCGTCATTGGCGCGTGAACGGCGCGGGCAGCCGTGATAATCTGGAATACTCGCCCGCGCTGACGTCCGGCAGACGCCGGATCAGTTTCGTCGGGGATTCCTTCACCGCGGGGCATGGCATCAAAGATGTGGGAGACCGGTTCGCGAATCGGCTGCGCCAGGCCCATCCGGATTGGGAGATTCACCTGCTGGCCTCGGTTGGTTTGGACACGGGCGGGGAGATGACAGTGATGAAGAAGGCTATTGCGCGAGGCTACCAGCTGGATCAGGTGGTGTTAGTCTATTGCCTGAATGACATTGGCGACCTGCTGCCCCCGCAAGCCGACGCCACCAGGCGCATCCTGGCAGAGCTCGACAACAGCGGCTGGCTGGTGCGCAACAGCTACATGATGAATCTCTGGTATCATCATTACCGGGCGTCGCGGGATCCATATCTGGGGAACTACTGTGCCTTTGTGCGCGAGGCTTACAACGGCGCGGTCTGGGAGCGGCAACAGGAGCGGCTGAAGGCCTTTCGCGACCTGGTTCAAGCTCAGGGCGGGCGTCTTGCCGCGGTCACCTTTCCATTCCTGCACGCCCTCGGGCCCAACTACGAATACCGGCCGGTTCACGTCAAATTGGATGAGCTCTGGCACGAGTTGGGGGTGCCGCACCTTGATCTGTTGGAAGTCCTTGAGGGCCTGCCGCCGAGCCGGTTGACGGTGAATCGGTATGACGCCCACCCCAACGAATACGCCCACCAACTCGCCACCGCGGCGATTGACCAATGGTTGCAGAAGCTCATGGCGATCCGCCCTCGGCCGGATTGATGGCCGGTTCAGAGTAGAGCACTATGTCGCACCTGATTTTCTAAACGAAACTGGAAGCAAAGAGACGGACGAAGCGCGAGGTTACCTCATCGTGCTTTTCTGTAGTCACCGCGGCTAAAGTACTTCTCGAGCCAGACGTAGAGGCAGATGAACAGATATCGGCTGCCCATCTCCCGGAGCTTAAGCTTGGCCACGCCCGTGCGCCGGTTGCGCCAGGTGATGGGGATGACCGTCCAGGAAAATCCCCGGACGATCGCCTTGAGCGGCAATTCGACGGTCAGGTTGAAGTGCGGCGCGATGAGCGGGCGGCACCCCTCGATGACCTCGCGCCGGTAGGCCTTGAAGGCGTTGGTCGTGTCATTGAGGCGGATGGCAAAGAGGGCCTTGAGAAAGAAGTTCGCCAAACGATTGATGAAGAGCTTGATCTTCGGGTAGTCAATCACCCCGCCCCCCTTCAGGAAGCGGCTCCCAAAAACGCAGTCCCAGCCCCGGTTCAACTCCTGCCAGTAGCGCACGACGTCCCGGCAATCGTCCGATTCATCGGCCATCATGATGACCACTGCGTCGCCCTTCATGTGGTTCAACCCGCAGATGATCGCCCGGCCAAAGCCGTGCGGTCCCTCGTTCTTTACCGGCGTCAGTTCGGGGACTTTGGCCTGGAGATCAGTGAGCAGTTCCCAGGTTCTGTCCGCGCTGCCATCGTCCACCACGAGAAGTTCATGCGGCACGTTATGGAGCCGCAGTTCAAGGTGGAGATGCTCGACGGTTGAACAGATGCATCCCTCCTCATCGCACGCGGGTATGACGACCGAAAGCAATGAAAGCGGGCGCGCGTGGGCCGGAGGGGAATCGTGTGACGTCTTGTTGGCCATGCCTGGACTTGGGGGCAGATTCTAGTCCGGCGTGGCGCAAGGGCAAGCCAAAGCAGAGCCAGGTCCCGGAAGACATCGGCTAGTCGTCCAGCCGCTTGGCCCGGCTCCTTCAGGCTGGAGGATCAGATGAGTCCGCCAGGGGCTTCCGATTGGCCAGGACGGCCTGTTCTGCGGCGAGAATGCTCTGGCACATGGCGTCGGCATCAGTCACTTGCCGAAGGTCGGCAAGCAAGTCCGTCTTCTGCGCCATCAGGCACAAGCGAGCCAGCGTGTGCAGATGCATTCGGTCATCCGGACAGCCGATCAGGAAGAAGAGGTCGGTCGGCTGACCGTCCGGCGCGCCGAACGGGATCTGCTGGATGGTCCGGCCCAGGGCCAGAAAAGAGGCTTCAAACAGATAGGACTCCGGATTGCGTGAATGCAGCAGGGCCAGACCGCCCGGGATGCCGGTTGAGCACAACTCCTCTCGCGCCTGCAAACCCTCCAACAGCGTTTGCGGATCGCAGACGCGCCCGGTCTTCTCGGCCAGAGCCACCATTTGGCGCAGCACGGACGCTTTGGTCTTGGCTGTCATGGCCGGCTCGATGAACCCGGGCTGGATCATGTCCGGCATGATGGCCTCGTTTGGGACGATCTGCCGGGTGCCGCGGGAGGATCGCTGGTGGTAATCGGCCAGGGGCCGGCCTTCCAAGCCGAGGATGCGTTGCGAGGCCCACGAATCAATATCCACCTTGCGGAACACCAGCCGTTCGCCGTGCCGCTCGAAGGGGATATGCTTGTCTTTTACCAACCGCTCGATGTCGGCACCGCTCAGGTGCAGATAACGAGCCACCTCGTCAAGGCCGTAGGTCCGGTAAGGCATGCGTTGCGGGCCGCGCCTGCCCACCATCCGGCCCGGCGCCGCCTGGAGGCCAGCACTAATCCTTGTCTTCTTCGGCCCGGCGTCCCGCCTCGCGGTCTATTTGGTAAAGGGCGCCGCGGTGATCGCCGGCCAGTTCGAGTTTGGTAAGGAGATCGCTGACGTTCCGTTCCTCCTCGACCTGCTCATCGAGGAACCACTTAAGGAATGACAGAGTGGCATAGTCTTTCTCCGCGGCCGCCAGTTCGTATATGGCGTAGATCGCGGCCGAAACCTTCTGTTCGTGGCCCAGGCTGGCCTTGAAGGCGTCCAGGGGCGACCTGTAATCGCACTTGGGCTCGGCGATGCTTTGTAAACCTACTTTGCCGCCCCGTTCCACCACATACTTGAAGAAGCGGTTGGCGTGATCCAATTCCTCCTTGCTCTGGACTCTCATCCATTTGCCGAAGCCGGTGAAGGGGGTGCGCTCGAAATACGCCGCCATGCCCAGGTAGGCGTAAGCGGAGGAGAATTCGAGGTTGATTTGGTCGTTCAGAACCTTTTCTAGCTTGCTGGATAGTTTCATGGTGCACAAACACTAACCCAAAAACTGGCCCAATGGCAAGTTGGAAGGACGCTGCGGCGGCTTCCTACATGCCTCTTGACACTGGCATCATAGTGGGAGAATAACAAACGATGGCTCATCCAAACGTCAGCTTGTCGCCAAGGTCAGCGCCGCTGCCAGGGGCCAGGCCAACAATGGACGCAGCCGGGGCGGCTCCATCTCGCTGTCTCGAATCAAGGCCGCCGCAGCAACCATTGGGACGATCTCCGGCGACCACGCGAAAAGGCCACAGCACAGAGCTGCGAAGTTCAGAAACACTGAAGAATGAAAGCGCGTAAGTTGGCCAAGCCGAGAAACTGCGGCAGAGTTTTCGCCGGACTGCTCAAAGTTGCAGCCTGCCTGAACTTATGCGTCGCCACACCCGCACTCAGCCTGGGGGCGCCGGCAATAGCCGGTAGCGTGTATTCGATTGTCACGAATCCGGGCGAGGACGCCGCAACCCAAATGAATATCGGCTGGCACGCAGATTTGGGAGCCACCAACTGCTTTGTCACCTATGCGAAGAAGTCCGATACCAACTGGGCGCACGCCGCGACCGTGAACGGAACTTGCGAGCGTTGCGATATTTTCAACGGCGTGTATTCGAAGACCGGCTCCGGCGCGGATTTTAACGAAGACGCGGTCTTCCTGGATTACGGAGCAATGTTAACCGGCCTGGAGCGGGATACCGAATACATGTATAAGATCGGCATTGAGGGCGGTGTTAGCAGCCCAGTCCACTATTTCAAAACCGCCGGCGCGGCAGAATTCAGCTTTCTGTGGATCGGCGATTTTCACGCCTATCCCCCACTTTCCGGACGCCTGAACAACGCCGTGAAAGTAATTGACGCAGCGCTGGCGAATGACCCGGGTGTGGACTTCATTTTCTCGACCGGCGACGTGGTGGCCTGGGGTGGCAGTTACTCGTTCTGGAGGCTCTTATACGAGCAGGATTTCATCAAGAACTACATGTTCGCCAACGTCCTGGGCAACCATGACGCCATGACCCGGACCGGTTCCACCAGTTCGGCTTACTTCAAGGTGGCCAACAACTTCCCGGGCAACGGCTACCCCGGCCAGGAGGGAGTGTGCTACTGGTTCACATATGGCAACGTCCTGTTCATCACGCTCAACAACGAGGTCATGTCCAACCGTCCCAGCGAGCAGACGATTGCGAGAAACTGGGCAGCCGACGTGATCCGGCGGCTCAAAGGGAAGTACCGGCATATCTTCCTTTGCGAACACTATCAGTGGTTTGACGGCCGGGCGGGCAAGACCAGCTGGTATGCGAACTGGAAGGACTTCTGCGACGAATATGGAATTGCCCTCGCGTTGGCGGGTAATAACCACGTCTATCAACGAACCCATCCTCTGTATCAGGACAAAGTCGTGGCGGACGGGAAGGGGACGGTGTATATGGTGGTGCCGTCCTCGGACGGTGATCGCGGAGTGAAGGCGGGCACGCTCACATACAATGCCGAGAAGCTTGCCTTTACCTATTCCAGGCAAGCCAGTTCCAGCAATGCGCAGGTTAAAACCATCGGGTGCGTTTTAGTAAAGGTCCATGCCGAGGGAATTACGACGAGGCTGGTCTATCTGGACGAGGACGCAGCCGTTCATGTCGCGGATGAGCATACCACCCTCGCCTTGCCGGCGCGGTAGGCGGGGTGGCCGCCCTTCCGGTTTGAGCCATCTGGCGGGCACAGTGTCGGCCGACGTTTCACCCCAGGTTCACTCCGATCCGTCCCCTTGAGCACAGCGGCATTGAGGACAGCCTCGGAGAGAAGTGTGAACTGAATCACACCTCGCAGATGCTCATCATTTGCTCGAGCGTCTCGAGCGGTTTTTTGGTGGGCGTGTATTCGTGTGCCAGGTAGCCTTTGAAACCCAGATCCGCAATGGCCCGGCAGATGCCTTTGTAGTTGAGTTCCTGCGAGTCATCGAACTCGTGCCGTCCCGGATTTCCGGCGGTGTGGAAATGCCCGATATACTGGATGTTCTGCTGGATGGTGCGGATGACGTCGCCCTCCATGATCTGCATGTGGTAGATGTCATACAGCAGTTTCACCCGCGGTGAATTCACTCGCTTGCAGAGCTCGACGCCCCAGGCCGTGTGATCGCACATATAGCCGGGGTGATTAACCTTGCTGTTGAGCAGTTCGGTGCACAGGGTCACACCTTGCTCTTCCGCCAGGCTCTTGATGTTGTTCAGGAACTGCACGCTGTTGTCGAGGCCTTCCTCGTCCGTAAGCCCTTTACGGTCGCCGGCCAGCACGATCACATTGGGAGCCCCGGCCGCCGCCGCCGCCTTGATCGCATCCCTCATCTTCGGCTCGATGGTGGCATGGTTGTTCTTGTCGTTAATGCCCGCTTTGATGCCGCTGCTGCCGCGAACCATGGTGGGAATCAGCCCGTGCTTCTTGAGCGCCGGAAACTCCTCCGGCCCGACCAAGTCAATGCCGTGCGCCCCCAACCGCGCCGCCTCCCGGCATTGGCCTTCCAGGTCCAATTGGGTGCCTTTGAAGACCCCGCGGCATACCGCTTGTTTGAGGCGCCCTTTGCGGGTCGCCGCCCGGGCGCTTGGGACCGCCACACCTACCACGGCAATGGCCCCGACACTTCCGAGAACACTGAGGAATTGGCGACGGCCCAATGTCGGCGAATGAATTGCATTCATGGGTTGAACATAGCCACGCCACGAGCAAGATCAAGCCCCGGGGACCATTGTTGGGCCGGGATTCGACCTCAGCGGCGTTCGTCATTCAGTAGGAATCATGGTGATCCGCCGTCTCGAACTCCCCTTCTTACCGCCAGCAGCCCCTCCGAACGGACGACGGCACCGTTGCAGTAACCGCATCCTGGTTTTGGCTTGCGGATGGCATGTTAATGCGGTCCGGCTACGGTGTGTATCCCATGGGGAGCGCTCCCCATGGGATACACACCGTAGCATCACCGTGCCGGCACCGTATCCGCCAGCCAAGGGCACCGGAGCCAGCGGAGACTGGAAAGGGCAAATAGCCAGCATCACTGTCCCAAATATGGACAGCGCACGGGTCGAGATTTCGAAGATTCGATTGAGTTCTGATTGGAGAGCCAGGTTAGCCCTGTAATCCTCATGACTCGGCTATCCAGATTGTGCGAATGCTGGCCACCGTTGGCGCCTTCCGCGAAACCACAATGAGCCAGCTTGTTAGCTGCGTTCGCGAAGTACGATGCGGGCGAACCGGTTGGAACGGTTGGATAAGCCCCATCTACGCCCCACCCACAAGCGTGGTCCGGAAGGGGGCAAGTCCGGTTATCCCATCCGCCCCACCGTTTTTGCTCTGGAGCACGCCAAGATCTGGGGCAGGCGACGCAGAAATACTTGTAAAAAAGGCACCTAAATCCCTTGACTAGTTCGACTGCCTGAGGTTAAATAAGGCCAATGTAAAGTCAGTGGGCGTAGCTTCCTGCTGATGGAGCATCAAGTCCTATGAAAAGACTATTTTTACTTCTGACTGTGGTGGCAACCCTCGCCTTCGTCTCAACCAGCAATGCCAGCATCACAAACGCGTGGTGGCATGATGACAGAGATGGTACAATCGTCTGCGATCAATGGTCTTGGAATCCTGCCGAGGCCAAGCTCTGGATGTCTGGCGATCAATTTGGTGCCCCTGGCCAGCCGTATGCGCCGGCCCACATGGTTGGCTGGGTGGAGCTAGACAGCGATGTGGACCCCACGCTGACACTGAGTGGGACAGTTGAGAACGACACAGGGAATGCTTGGTACGGCTATCAAATCAACGTCAGGATGGATCTGCCGTTTACGTTCACCACTCCCGGCCCCACCGTTGGCAACCCTCCTCTCAACGACTGGTTCTGGGCCCAAACCTGGGATCCTGTGCAACTGGTTAGCGGCCCGTACGCCGGCATGTGGCAAGGCAGCATTTTCTTCTCTGAAGGCACGTCCATTCTGAACGGTGGGAGCTTGGATTTCCTCTATTCCATTAACTTCTCCGGGACGTGGGGCTTCGAATTCACCCAGGAGATGATTCCCTGGGCAACGCAGATTCCTGAGCCGTCCACGGCTGTTTTGGGCGGGCTGGGTGTCCTGTTATTGGTCGCCCGTCTGCGCGGCAACCGGCGTTAGTCAACAGTGCTTCTCTGTCCGCGCGAGCCTTTCGGCTCGCGCGGTTTCACGTACAGCCCTAATGCCAGCAAACTGGCTTCATGCTGCGCCAGCATGGGGGTGCTGGCATACTGCCTGCTGCCCTGATGCCAAGTAATATGCAGTTTTCAGGGCTACGAGGGCCGGCGCTGACGTTCCTGCTGGCGCTGAGCTGCACAACCGCTTCCCATCTCCTGGCAGGAGGCAGCGGTTTGAACACCGTTGTCGTCGTTAATCAGAACAGCGCCAACTCCCGCGAGCTGGGGAACTACTATTGCGAGCGTCGCCAGGTGCCACCCGAAAATGTCCTGCGCATCGCCTGGTCGGGCGGGAACACCAACTGGAGCAGCTCAGAGTTCCAGGCAGTTCTCCTGACACCGCTGCTCGAGATGCTGGCTGCCCGCCAGTTGGCCAGCCAGATCGAGTACGTCGTGCTGTCAATGGACATACCCTTCCAGACCGTTTACGGCGGGAGGATCAACAGCACAACGTCCGCCCTCTTTTACGGTTTGAAGGATGACTCGCCAGGCAACGCGCGGGACCTCACCAACAGCTACTACGCGAGCGAACAGGCCTTCCCGCAGGCAAAGCCCGCGTCCGCCCCGGGTTTCTCCTTCCTGGCCACAATGCTGACCGCGGGCTCCCTTGCCCAAGCCAAACAGTTGGTGGATCAGGGCGTCACCAGCGATTCTACCTGGCCTACTCGACCCGCCATTCTTGCGAAGAGCTCCGATACGACGCGCAACATCCGTTACCGCGCTTTCGACAACGCCATCTTCAACAGCCAGCTTCTGCAGCGCTGCACTCTGCTGCGCACCAACACGGACAGCATCCTGGGCCTGACAAACCTCCTCGGCTGCGAAACAGGTCTGAACACCCTGGGCGTTCCCGCCAATGCCTTCATCCCGGGAGCGATGGCGGACAACCTTACCTCCTACGGCGGTGTTATCATCGGCACAAACCTCCAAACCAGTTTGCTGGCCTTCATTCACGCGGGGGCGGCGGGCAGCTACGGCACCGTCACTGAGCCGACTCCCAACACGCAGAAGTTCCCCAGCCCGCAGAACTACTTTTATCAGGGCCGCGGCTTTTGCCTGGCGGAGTGTTATTACCAAAGTCTGTATCTCCCCTACCAAGGGCTCATCGTCGGCGAGCCGCTGGCAGCGCCGTTCGCGCGGAAGGCCACGGCTAGTTGGGTCGGCACGCCAGCCAGTGGAGTTATTCAGGGCGCGCCACAGCTCGGCCTCGCTTTCGCCAGCGCCGATCCTGACCACCGGCTGCAGCAGGTTGACTTGTTCGTAGATGGCAAATACTACCAAACCCTCACCAACTGCCCGCCCTGCCCGGGTAACCACATCAAGGTAGCGCTCAACGGCTATCCCCTC
Source organism: Candidatus Paceibacterota bacterium (assembly GCA_035452965.1). Classification (NCBI taxonomy): domain Bacteria; kingdom Bacillati; phylum Minisyncoccota; species Minisyncoccota bacterium. The sequence goes on from DAOTCE010000008.1 coordinate 15,559, forward strand.
ACCTACACTGTGTCGACCAACGCCACCCTGGCCACTATCGCGTGCGGCCTGGCGGCGCTCATCAACGCCCCGACAGTCACCAATCTCACCTGCATCACTGCCCAAGCCTGCGGGGACCGCGTGGAGCTGCGTTCGCTGGCGACCAATCCCTTGGCGACGCCTTACTTCATCACCGACTATACCGCCAGCAGCCCCGCCGGACGATACTACCGCGCGCAATACGTGTCCGCCACACCGGCGCCACTGCTGAGATTCCTCGGCCGGGGCACCAACGGCTCCGCGCGTTTCACCGTGGAGACGCCGGAGGGCAGACCCTCCTACCTGCAAGCCTCGACCGATCTGTCCTCGTGGGTCACTATCTTCACTAATCATGCAGGCGGTGCGGTGGAAATATCGGACACCGCAGCGGGAGCGTATCCACGGCGCTTCTACCGGCTGGCGGCGACACCGGCAAATCGGTTCGCGCAACTGGCCCCCCTGGGCATGAGCGCCGGCCAGGGCTTCAGGATGCGGGCCGTCGGCCCGAGCGCGGCGCCATACGTCCTGCAAACCTCCTCAAACCTGCTCGACTGGTCAACCATCTTCACCAACTCGGCCGGAGGCACGGCGGATTTCCTTGATCCCGGGGCCACCAATTCAGGCCGCCGCTTCTACCGCACGCTGCTTTGGGCGCAGGCGCTGTCGGGTCCGGCCGTTACTGTCCACGGCAGCGCGGGCGCCAATGGCGTTTTGCTGCGCGTGGACGGCGCCGTGGAGCCCTACGTTTTGCTGGCCTCCACCAACCAGAGCCAGTGGACGCCCATCTACACGAACTCGGTTATGGGCCAGCCTCGATTGGCCGTCAGCACCGCTTCCGGGTCCGCCAACGCCCTGACGACCTTCGCCACTGCAAGCCGAAGCACCTTCCTCAACTCGCCGGGCAACGGCATGCGAACCTTCAACGTCACTGGCACGATTGCCCTGGGCGCATGGCTCCAACTCCATGTAACCAAGACCAACTGCACGCTGGTGAGCCTGGCCGTCACAAACCAATCGAGCACGGCGACGCTCTATGACCTTGCGCGGCAGTTGGTCACCGCCATTAACGCCTGCGTGGCTTTGCAGGGTGAAGACGGTGTGCTTGCCGAGGACCTGATGGCGGGAGGCTTCGGCACAGCCAGTTTCAGTCTCTACGCGCGCAGCCCCGGGCGGGAAGCTGCGGGTGTTCAGGCCAAACTGGTCACCTCAGCCACTCTCGGCGCGAGCCCGTCATCCGCGATGCGCCTGGACGTGAACCTCTCCGACCTGCTGCCGCGCAACCACATCTACGTCATCGCGGGCGCGAGCGCGTTTAGCTTCGACATCACTATCGCTACAACCTCCCTCGCGGATGGTTTCCACGAGCTGGCCGCCGTCGGTTACGAAGGCACACACGTCCGCACACAAACCCGCACCACGCTTCCCCTCCAGGTACAGAACACCTCTCTCTCCGCCAGCCTGACGTTGCCGGAGCTTGTGCCCATGGCTCTTGCTCAAGGCCAGTACCACGTGCAGGTCGCCGCCAACACCACCAATGTAACCGCCATCACCCTCTTCAGCACGGGCGGTGCGCTGGGCACGGTCACCAACCAATCTGCTGCCACATTCACGGTGGACGGTGCCTTTTTGGGCGCAGGCTTGCATCCCTTCTATGCGACCGTCCACACGGCGGACGGCCGAAACTACCGCACCGCGACCACTTGGACACGGCTGGTAAGTCGCCCGTGAGCGGCCAAGCCGCCAGCGAAGTTGGTCAATTGCTGAGTACTGACAAGAAGACCGGCTGCTTGAGGTTCCGGCGAAAGCGGGCAGGAGAGAATCGTGCCGCTTCGGAAATCAGCCAGGGCCGCAGGTTTGCAGCAAGACAAAGCAGCCCCTATCCGCCAACGTCGCTTGGCGCCGGCCCTGCTCCCTATTCCGGATCCCACATCCACCGAGGGTCGTAAATGCCGTTGCCCCCGAGCGCGGGAATGCCGGTCGCCGTCGCGCCGGTGGCATCCTGGCCGGGGAAGTACTGAAAGCCATAGCTGCTGACGCGCGCGGCGGCGGCGTGGCCGTCGGCAAAGGCGCCCGTGCAGCGCTTGTGATGGCGGTTGAAGGCGCGCTGCGGGTCGGAGGTCCAATACCCGCCGGACAACTCATTCAAAGGCGTGCGAAAATAGAGCTGTTGCATGTTCTCTTGCTCCACCCACAAATCCGGCCTGGTCTCGGTGGGGTTGGCGATCAGTCCCGCGTCCGCCAGCACGAGCGTGTCCACTGGCCGCTTGATGCGCGAGATCTTGATCGAGTCAACCAGCCAGCGGCCGATATCCGGATGGTTCATGGCGATGCCAAAGCCGCCGCGCACCGAGGGGCAGGCCAGGAGGTTCGCGGTGTTCTGATAGGGGCGCAGCAGGTCCGGCCACCAGGTGCAGAGGGTGTTGGGGAAGAACGACCCGGGCGGAGACGGCACCCGGTCGGCCAGCATCACGACCTGATCCCGGTTGTCCTGCTCGTACATCCTCATGCTCAGGCCGGTCTGCCGCATGTTGTTGAGACACTGGATCGCCCTCGCCTTCTCCTTGGCTCGGGCCAAGGCGGGCAACAGCAGGGCCGCCAGAATAGCGATGATGGCGATGACCACCAACAATTCGATCAACGTGAATCCCCATTGAATCGCGTTCGCTCGCTTCATGTGCGTGAAGGCCAGACTGTGGCGCCGTGTTAGTGCCTCAGGATAAGCTCCTCCCGCCAAGCGCACAAGCAGGCATGGGCCGAGACAACCCTCGGCCAGTCTGCCCGCCGGCACGAAAAACACTCGCCCGGCGGGCTCGCGAAATCCATGCTCCATTCATGCATCTGGCCCATTTGCGCCTCCGCGACTTCCGCAATTACGCGCGGATGGATGTGGACTTTGCCCCCGGCTTTCATCTGCTGCTGGGCGATAATGCGCAGGGGAAGACCAATGTTCTGGAGGCGATCTATCTCATGGCGACGCTGCGGTCGTTTCGCGGCGTGGGCGGCGCGCAGATGATCCGGCATGGACAGAAGGGCTATTTCGCGGGGGGCAGGATCGTCGGGCAAGGGGAACACGACGTCAAGATGTATTGGTCCAGCCGGGAACGAAGCCTGAGCCTGGATAGCCGGCCGGTGCGCAAGCTCAGCGATTACCTGGGGGTGCTGCGCACGGTTGTCTTCTGCACGGAAGACTTGCTATTGGTCAAGGGGGTGGCGCGCGTGCGGCGCCGTTTCATGGACCTGCTGTCATCGCAGACGCATCCCGCCTACCTGCCGCTTTTGCAGCGCTACACGCGGGCGTTGCGCTCCCGCAACGCGCTGCTGAAGCAGCCGGCCCCCGATCCAATGGCGTTGGACAGTTTTTCGCGGGAACTGGTCAAGGCCGGTGAAGAAATCATCCGTCTGCGGCGCGAGCTGGTCCCCAAGTTGTCGCCCCTGGTCCGGCTGGCCTATCGGCGTATTTCGAGCGCGGCGGAGGAACCGCGGCTGGATTATCGGCCGAGCGTCAAGCAGGACTTCGGCGTTGAGCTGGCGCAATCGCGCCGCCGGGAAGGGGTGTATCGCTCGACGCTGATCGGGCCGCACCGGGATGAACTGGAGCTGTTGCTGGACGACCGGCCGGCGGCAGCTTTTGGCAGTGAAGGCCAGAAACGCACGCTGGCCATCGCCCTCAAGCTGGCGCAGGCGGAGTACCTGACCGGCCTTCACGGCTCGCCGCCGGTGTTGCTCATTGACGACATCATGGGCGAACTCGACACGAAGCGCCGGGCTGGCTTCCTGCCGCTGCTGGACCGGGCGGAGCAATCGCGCGGCCAGGTCTTCATGACGGCGACCGAGGCGAGCTGGCCGGAGGGACCCGGGCGCGAAGTCCAGCGCTGGCGAGTGCGGGACGGGACATTGCTCAAAGAAAGCAAGTGACCCGCCGGCGCAGGGCTCAGCGGGGCGCGCCAGCTTGATTGCGGCAGAACTGATCGAGGTCCACGGTTCGCCCTGTCACGCGCGCCTGCTCGGCGGCAAAGGCGATCAGGTGGCTGTGCACCGTCGAAGCGAGCCCCGCTTCCAGCGGCGCCCCCGGCGGGCGGGTCATCTCGTCATAGAGCGCGTTGACCAGGCCCGCGTCGCCACCCCCGTGCAACTCGTAGCCTCCGTCCTCGGCCTGCACAGTGTAGCGCACCGCCTTGCCTTCATGCGCGATGAAGACCAGGTGCGTCCCGAATTGGTGGCGGTACGTCTCGCCGCCCTTGAGCACGCCGCGCGTCCCGTAAATCTCGATATGCCGGCCATTCTCGAACGCGGTCATCGTGAACGTGCCGGTCAATCCGCCTTCGAACTCCAGCGCCAGCACCTGCCGGTCCACGGCGTCGTTGTCGCAGCGGTAAACACAGCGGCCCCAGGGGCTGGTGCGGAGCCAGGCAGTGACTTCGTCCGCTGTGGCCTCCTGCGCGCGGTCATAGACCATGGCCAGCCACGGCGCGCGCATGTCGCCCGCGTATCGAAGCGCGTTGTATGGGCAAGTATCACCTGCCGGGCAGCCGTCGGTGCAGCGTGCCGGGGCTCCCGCCGGAGCCCGCTCACGGCGGAAGTAGTCCAGCGAACCGAAGCTCGCGACTCGCCGGCAGCGCCGCCCCGCCAGCCAATGCACGATATCCATGTCATGGCAGCACTTGGAGAGGATCATCGGGGAGCTTCTCCCCACGACGGACCAGTGTCCGCGCACGAATGAATGCGCCTGGTGCCACGGCATCACCCCTTCGCTGGCCTGGATCGAGGCCAACTCCCCCAGCGCTCCGGAGTCAATGATCTCCTTTACCTTGCGGTAGAAAGCGGCAAAGCGCAGGACGAAGCACACCATCACGCGCCGATCCATCTGGCGGGCCAGGCGCTCGATCTCCAGGACCTGCTCCACGCGTGTTGAGATAGGCTTCTCCAGCAGCACGTTGTACCCCAGCCGCAGGGCGCCCGTGCAGTGGCCGTAGTGATCGTTGTCTTGCGTGGCCACGATGATGAGGTCGGCCAGCTTGCCCGCGGCCAGCAGCGCTTCGGCGCTTGCGAATCCGCGGAACTCCGCCCGGCCCGAGATGCCGCGAATCTTCTCGACCCGCTCGGGCACCGGGTCGGCGCCCGCGACGATCTCAAAGCGATCCGGCCGGCGCGCGGCCAGCGCGGCATAGGTCTGCGCCCGCGCCCCGCACCCGATGCAGGCGAGTTTCAACGGCTTGGCGGTGGCCATAGATTACGGGCACATTTCATCCGCCGCCGCGAAGAATGCAACTATGTTTTCCCATGGCGTCTCCGGCCCCAGCACATGCGCCGGCGCCAGGATCAACCCGCCATCATGCCCCACCTCCCGGATGCGCGCCCGCACCTCCGCCCGCACCTCCGCCGGCGTCCCGAATGGCATCGTCCGCTGCACGCTCACCGTGCCCCAGAAGGATAGCCGGTCGCCGTAGCGCCGTTTGATCGCGGCCGGGTCCATGCACTCGGGCTGGATGGGGTTCAGGATGTCAACCCCGACTTCGATCAGCTCGGGAATCAGCTGCTCGATGTTCCCATCCGAATGGTAGAAAACAAACGCCCCGGGATTAGCCCGTTTCACGGCTCGCGCGGTGGCGGCCAGCCGCGGCTTCAGGAACTTGCGCCACATCTCAATGCTCATCAGCAAGCCCTGCTGCCCCGCGACATCATCGCCGGTGATGATGATGTCAACGCCCGCGCGCGCGAATTGCTCGGCGGCGAACTGCTGCAAAGCCGCCGTCCGCTCGAACAGGTAGTGCGCTCGCTCCGGCGCCGACGCCAGGTCCAGCATCAGGTCCTCCAGTCCACGCAGGTACCAGGCTTGCTCGAATACCGAGCCCGCAAAGGCCGCCACCGCCAGACCCCGCGCATGAAGATCGGCGACACGCTGCCGCAGGCCCCGAAACCGATACGGCTGGTCGAGGTCCGGCCAGGGATACTCCCGCAGCCGGTCGATCGGCACCATTCCGCGCAGCGGCGACTCGACCTGCGCGAAGTGGTGGAACGTGCCCGTCCGCCACCACACTCCCCATTCATCCACCTGGCCGCTCTCCAGTGCCGAACCGGCGGCGGCTTCTCCAAACCACTCGGTGAAGCGGCTTCGCGGCAGCCGGGTCGGTTCGGCAGTCACGCCGGTGATGTCCATGCCGAAGTATTCCCGCGGCGCCTGCGGGGCGCACCTCTCGCGCAGCAACCGCTCGATCGGCGGCGTGTAGCCGATCACCTCCTCGTAGAGCAGCCGCGGCACCCGGTCAATCGCCCGCCGCCCCAGCGCCCCCAGCACTCGTTCCCGTGAGGTCATCATTCCGCCTTGTACTCGCGGCTCTCCCCGCTCCCACGCCGCTTCACCACCACGCACCCCCCGCCCACCTTCACCCCGGTTTGCTCGAACTCCTTCCTCCCGAAGTTGGCGACCACTTCGACCTTGTCACCAAAGACAGTGCGCTGCACCGCCGCATCGGGAGTCAGCCATTCGAAGCCAGTCAGCGGCAGCCACGCCGTCTCCCGGTGCAGCGGGGAAAAGAACTCATAGTGCCGCTTGATTTGCCCCCGGCGCTTCTGGAATTCCGGCACGTTGAGATGATACAGCGGCGGCACCTGGTAAAGCAGCTCCAGCAGCTCCACGGTCCGGGCTTCGTCTTGCGCCTTCAGGCTGGCGAATGACCAATTATGCGTGGCAACCACCGAATCGTGGAACACCGTCTCAAACAACGGCAGCCTGAACCGCGGCTCGAAGTAAATATACCGGTGTTCCTCCTTGAGCGGCACGGGCTTGAAGAAAACGCTGGGCTCGTCCGGCGGGTAGTAGGATCCGAGATAATACTTGGATTGCTTGTTGGTCAGGTCCGGATCGCCCCAGCCAATGACCGGCGTCATTACCCCATGCGCAAAGTGAACCGTCGCGGCCACGCCGGCGGAGCAGCCTTCGGTGCCGATGACCGCGCCATAGGTGTCGCGAATCCACGCCATGCGCGACTTGCGGGCTTGCATGTCCGAAAGCTGCGTGGCGGGATGCCGCTCCGAGTAGTCGTCAAAGTACTCCCCAAAACCGTCGCAGTCTATGAACCACGAGTTGGCATGGAACGCCTTCATCAGGCCCGACACGCGCTTCTCGACGTATGGCCGCGCCGCGTCGGGGCTTAGCAGATACCCTTTCTTCTTGAACCCGCGCCGCTTCGTGCCGTCGGCGTTGACAATGGCGCCGGTCGCATACAGCGCCGCGTCGAACTGCGCGGTCTCCCAGGTGTCCGGCTCGTTCGGCCGGTGAATGCTGTGATACGAATCGTAAGGGCCGATCAGGAATCCCGCTTGCTTCGCAGCCGATACCGTCCCCGGCCGGTCCAGGAATCCTCCCCAGTCGTCGCTGCCCAGCCACAGGCGATCCAAGCCCGCCGCCGCAAGCTGCTGGATCATTTTGGGCGAGGTCCCATTGCCCCAGGTATCAGGTCTGTTCAGCAGGCCCGGGAATGCCGCCGCCAGCAAGTGCGAGTTCAGCCGGCAGAGATCCGCCCGGCTCAACTTGCTGCGGTCGGACTTCAGGAGGGAGGCGATGTCCGGCTCCAGCGCGACGGCTTGCCACGTCGCCACGTCGCCAAACTGCGGCTGCCGGAGCAGGCGGTTGAGGGCCTCGATGACTTGCGACTTCTGGTAACGGTCCGGCCACTGCGCCTCGAGGATTTGGCTGACCATCGCCTTGGCCTCCGGCTTTAGCAGGCCCCAAATCCGCCGGGCAGGCGGCGGCCCGGAAGCTGCGTCCCCGTCCTTCAGCGCCCGGGCAAGCCCTTTCCAATCGGCGACATCAGACGGGTCGAGCGGCTCACTGCCCCAGAGATAAACATGCGCCGCGCCGGGCAGTTTCCCGGCTTCAGGCGTCTTCCGCACCTTGTCGCTGAAGCTGACGAACTCGTCGTGCTCCATAAGCCATTGCCGATACCGCCGGGCTGGTTCGACCAGTGAATTGGTTCCCAACTCGAAGACCACCGCGTATTCTTTCACCGGGTGGTTGCGGGTGAACTGGTGCGTCAGGCGCGCCTCCAGCGTGTTGTCCGGCGCGCGAACAAACTGCAGTTGGTTATTGAAAGGGTTGGTCAGGATGCACGTCAGCGTCCACGTCCGCGGCCACGGTTGAGACGCGACAGCCAAGCGATACTCCAGTCCCACGAAGGGCATGGTGAGATCCGCGGTGGTGTTCATCACAGCCTGACTGGTTAGAAATCTCTCCCAATTCGTGTCGCCGCACGGCGCATACACGCCTTCAGAGAGCGGCAGAATCCAGCCCGAGGCCGGGGCGCGCGCGGGAAGGATGGGAAAGGTGAACTCACCAGGCTCCGCCGCCAGGACATGGATCGAAAGGCGGGTTTCCTCCATTGCGAGGCTCAGGGAGATCTGGCGGTCGGGAAACGACCACCGGGCCTTGCTTGGATTCATGTCGCGGTCAAAGATCAGATTGGCCACTCGGCCAAGATTGGTCTGGGCCGCGGACACCACTACCTCACGCAGGTTGCCGCTTCTCAGCGCGACTTCCAGGGTGGCCGGATCAAACCGGGCGACGGAGTTGGTGCTTTGGATGTAGTAGCCGCCTCTGGCAGGTAATCCTCCAGGAAACAGTGCCCCCAGCAATAACAGCAGCGCACCACCTCCGTGGCCCCACTTGGCGAAAGGCATCTTGGCGAATCGCGCTCAGCGGCCCCGGCCGCCCGCGCGACCCCCCCCACCGCCACTTCGGCCGCCAAACGAGACCGCATGCCCGCCAAAGCCACCCCCGCGCCCGCCGGCGGAAATCGCTCGGCTGCCGGAACTGCCGCCGCTGCGGAACCCGCCACCAGTGCTGGTGAAGGCGGCCGGTCGCGCAACGGCACCGGCCGAGCGGAACCCGCTGCCCGGCGCCGGACGGGAAATTGTGTGCGGGCCCGGCCTGGCCAAGGAGCGCCCGCCCGAATAATGCGGGTAGCCGTGAGAGCCGCCCCGGCCGTAGTAGCCACTGTGGCCGTAATGACCGCCACGTCCCCAGTAGCCGCTATAGCCACAGTAGTTGCCGCCGCCGTGACGCCCCCAGTACGGGTAGCGGTAACCACAGTATCCGCGATACGGGTAGCAGCCGTAAGAGAACGACAGCGCGGGCCAGTAATACGGCCACGAATAACCCCAGTTGTAGTAGCTGTAGTCGTATGCGGGATACGCATAGGAGTAGTAGGTCGGATACGCGTAAGTTGCCGCCGGGGCGCTGTAAGCGTAACTGGCGTAAGCCGGAGCATACTGGGCGGCCGCGCCCGAATTGTCCCGCGGCGCTGCGGCAACCGCTGTCGCCGGCCCGGCCCGCTGCGCCTGCGCCCTGACCTCCGCCCCGCGCTCCAGCATCGCCGTGAGAATCTCCGGCTTCACGCCGCGTTCCTTCAAGGCGATGATTTCCGCCGCGCTGGGATTGTAGGCAACCGAAGAGTTCCTGATGAAAGTGGTGATGACCCCGGTGTCGACTTTCGCATCTGCGAGCTTCAACACGTCCGCGATGCCGGCCGAGTATGTCGCCACGGGAGCGCCCGGCGCCACGGCCGTGCTGGACTCGGCCGCGCCTGGCGCAACGACGTTAAGAGCGTTTGATTTGGCGGAGCCCCCAAGCACCACGGCTCCCGCCAACAGCCAGGCACCGAGGACGTGGCCGATCCGACGCTCGCTTTGTTTGACCGCTTTCATAACCGCTGCCAGTAATGACGATCTACTCTACCATCCTATTCATAGCCCCGCTGTCAAGGGGCAGACAGCGATTGGCGCTCGCGCCTTGGCCGGTCGCGGGCCAATTTTCACCCGTGTTCTATTACTTAGGACGTGTCGCGCGATCTTGCATCCACGCAATATCCACGTTGTTGGGCTGCGGAAGCGGTGTGCTGCCATTGAAGATCACGCCGCCTTCCATGATTGGTTGTGTGGTGCGCCCATCGCGCCATTTCTTGATCTCGGAATGGCCATCGCAATAAGCAATGCCGCAAGCACCGCCATGGTAAGAACCCGGGATGTCCAGCCACTTGTGGGAGGCGGGGGCGTAGGGTGAGTAGCCGGACATATCCTGGATATAGTTGCCCCAGTTGATTGCGTCTTCGCGCTGGTCAATGAAAAGCGAGATCTTATCGGGCCCGGGTTTGCTGAGATGGCCGTATTTCAAGTATAGAAGGTATGCGGACATGTTCCCGGTGCTGATGGCCTTGCCGCCAAATCCGCCCACAAAGGCGTTCATCGCCACGCTGCGCAATCGCGGCCGGCGCGCCCCGCTCAACGTCACATACGACTTGTCCGCGGGACAGCGAAAGATGCCTGCGTTCTTGCCGCAATACGGCCACAGCGGGCTCTTCTCGAGGTCCACCCTCGGATCCCAATTGGAAGCGTTGCCGGGATTGAAATCCATCTTGCCGGTGCACCAGGTGAAATCCCACGAGGCGTCCCGCGTGCTGAGCGACCCGACATTGGCACTCGCGTAGAGCAGCTTGTCGTTATTGTCCTCGGTGTACATGCGCCAGGCCATGGCAAGCTGGCGCGTGTTATTCATGCACTGCACGCCCTGGGCCTTGAGCTTGGCGCGCGTCAGTGCCGGCAACAGCAGCGCGGCGAGGATCGCGATAATGGCGATGACCACCAGAAGCTCGATTAGGGTGAACCCGCGTGAAAGCCGCGGATGTATCCGGATGGGTAAGCACAGAGGCTTCGCTTTCATCAACCGTCAGAATGCTCGACCAACCGCCCAAAGGCAAGGCACAAAAAGAGTTCCATTGTGGATTTCTGTGATCTGCCAACAGCGGCTTTTACCCGCACAACCCGGACGGCTGAAACATAGGGATTAACAGGTCACCATTGCTCCCCAACCGGAACCGGATAGGCCCTACCGATTTCCAGCCCGCGCACTGTCCATATTTTGGACAGTCCTGCTGCCCGCCTGTCTTTTCCAGTTACCGCTGACCTCGGCACCCTTGGCTTGGGGATACTGTGGCGGCATGGTGGTGCCCCGGTGTGTATCCCATGGGGAGCGCTCCCCATGGGATACACACCGGGGCACCACCCCACTAACAAGCCATCCCCCAGCCAGCCGCAAGCCGACGCCAGCGGGCTGGGCTGCATCCGGCTCAACCATCCGTTGGCAGGGCAAGGACGCCTCGCCGAGATGTCCGGTTGCGTGCCCAGACGGACGTTTCGGCGAGGCGTCGCCGCCAAACAGATCAGCTTGATGCCCCACTGGGCAACGGAATGTTCCCGTTAATCTTGCTGACAGGCACCCGGGTTAAAGTTACATACTCAGGCCACGCCCCGATGAATGGGCCGGACCAGCAGCATGAATCCGAAACAGCGCGTTCTCGCCACCCTTAACCGCCGGCCCGTGGACCGTCTCCCCGTGGATCTCTGGCACACGCCCGAAATCGCCGCCGCGCTGCGCCAGGATCTTTCCGTGGCTGATGACTTTGCCATGTGGCGCGCGCTCGGCCTGGATAAGATCGTCTGGGTGTTCATGGACTACCAGACCGAGGCTGGCGACCGGGCCGGGGCGCAATCGGGCGCGGGCGCCGAGTCCGCCGGCGACCGCACGATGTGGGGCGTGCCGCTCAAGGAAATCCAGGCCGGCGAAGCGTGCTACGCGGAATTCGCCGCCGCGCCAATGGCCGGCTACGACACGCCGGCGGCGCTGGATCGCTATCCCTGGTGGCCCAAGGTGGAACGCTTTGCCTACGACGCGGCGATTGACCTGGCCCGGCGCGCGGCGCAGGACTACGCGGTGATCGGGCCGTGGGTGTCGTTCTTCGAAATCTACTGCCAACTGCGCGGCCTGGAGCAGGCACTGCTGGACCTGTTGGAGAATCCCGCGTTGGTCGAGGCCACGCTCGACCGCATCGAGGCGATCCAGACCGAGATGATGCAGCGCTTCTTCAACCGCGCCCGGCAATACCTCGACCTGGTCTTCATCAGCGACGACATCGCCGGTCAGAAATCGCTGCTGTTCTCGTCGCGGATGTGGGAACGCCATCTCCAACCCCGGTTGAAGCGCTGGTGCGACCTGATCCATGCGCAGGGGCTGAAAGTCTTCTACCACACCGACGGCGCGGCGCGTCCGCTGCTTAAGTCCATCCTCGATTGCGGCGTGGATGTGCTCAATCCCATCCAGCACGCCTGCCCCGGAATGGACCTGGCCGGGCTGAAGAAGGAGTTCGGCGCGCGCGTTATCTTCCACGGCGGCGTGGACAACCAGACCGTGCTGCCGCGCGGCACCGCCGACGACGTGCGGGCCGAGGTCGGCGAGCTCCTCCGCACGCTGGGCGCGGGGCGCGAGGGCTTCATCTGCTGCTCCTGCCACAATGTCCAGGCCGGCACGCCGCTGGAAAACATCTTCGCCATGGTCGAAACCGTGCAGCAGTCCTGACACGAGTGGTTTGCCGGCTGGGGTCGGCTCGCCTACATTAGGATCCGTGAAACCCAGCCGCCCATCGCCGCCGGCCCGCGGCGCCGGCCGCAACCCGCCCAATCGCTTCGAGCGGCTCACGCTGGAGCGCGACGCGGACTGGGACCCCGAGCAGGACCCGCTGCCGCGCACGCAGTTCCTCCGCGATCGCAGCCGCAGCATTATTTCCCACAACGACAGCCCGGACATCGGTTTCGAGGCCAGCCTCAATCCCTATCGCGGCTGCGAGCACGGCTGCATTTACTGCTTCGCGCGGCCCACGCACGAATACCTTGGCTTCTCCGCCGGCCTGGACTTCGAGACGAAGATCATGGTCAAGGATGACGCGCCCCGGCTCCTGCGCAATGAGTTGTCAGCCCCCGGCTGGGTTCCCAAGGTCATCTCCCTGAGCGGGGTGACAGACCCCTACCAGCCCGTCGAGCGCCGGCTCAAGCTGACCCGCCGCTGCCTGGAGGTGCTGGCCCAATTCCGCAACCCGGTGACGGTCGTGACCAAGAACAGCCTGGTGGCGCGCGACCTGGACCTCCTGGCCGAACTGGCGGGCTGCCAGGCTGTCGTCGTGTATATTTCGCTCACCACGCTCGACACCGAACTGCGTAAAATACTGGAGCCGCGCACCTCGCCGCCCGCCGCGCGGCTGGCGACTATCGGCGCGCTGGCCAAAGCCGGCGTCCCGGTTGGCGTGCTGGTGGCGCCCGTCATTCCCGGGCTGACCGACCATGAGATTCCGGCGGTCATCGCGGCTGCGGCGAAGGCGGGTGCGAAGTTCGCGGCCCATTCCGCCCTGCGCCTGCCGCTGGCCGTGGCGCCCCTCTTCGAAGAATGGCTGGCCCGGCATCTGCCGGAGAAGAAGGACAAGATTCTGCACCGTGTCCGCGCGATGCGCCGGGGCAAACTCAACAACCCGGAGTTCGGCTTGCGGATGCGCGGCGAAGGCATCTTCGCCGATCAGATCTCGGATCTGTTCCACGTGGCATGCCGCAAAGTCGGCTGGACCGGCGAAGGGCCGGAACTGTCCACCGCCGGCTTCCGCCGCCCCGGCGCGGCGCAGTTGCCCCTGGCCCTGCCGGGGAGCGATACGCCGCTGCCGGGAGTGCGCGCAACAGGAAGTTGCGGCACAGCTCGCACCGGCGCTAACCAATCGTAAGGGCGCCCGCTCAAAAACAGGTTGCCCGGCTGCCGCAGCTCTTCCACCATGCCGCCCGCAATGGCTGAGCCGGCAACGACCACCCCTCCCCCGCCGCACGCGGCTCCCTCTGCTTCCATGCGGCCTACGCACACGCGTTACTGGGTGATCGTGTTTGCGGTGGCGCTGGCGATCATTCAATACATTGACCGGGTCTGCATCTCGCAGGCGGCGCCATTCATCTCGGCGGACCTGGCCCTGGACAAGCGGCAGATGGGGTGGGTGTTTTCCGCCTTCACGCTGGCGTATGCGCTCTTCGAGATACCGGCGGGCTACCTGGGAGACCGGATCGGCCCGCGCAAGGTGCTGCTGCGCATCGTGATGTGGTGGTCGTTCTTCACCGTCGCCACCGGCTGGGTGTGGAATTGGGTGTCGCTGCTGGTGACCCGGTTCCTGTTCGGCGCGGGCGAAGCGGGCGCCTTTCCGAACCTGACCAAGGCCTTCCACCGGTGGCTGCCGCTGCACGAGCGCACGCGGGCGCAAGGCATCATGTGGATGAGCGCGCGGCTGGGCGGAGCGTTCACGCCGGCACTGGTGTTCCTGTGCCTGCAATATGTGACGTGGCGCCAGGCGTTCCTGCTCTTCGGCGTGCTCGGCATTGCCTGGGCAATCATCTTCTTCTGGTGGTATCGGGATGACCCCCGCGCCATCAAACAGGTCAACGCTGCTGAGGCCGCGTTGCTGCCGGCTGAGACGAGTGAAGGCCGCCATTTCAAAGCGCCTTGGAAGCTGCTGTTCACCTCGCGCACCGCCTGGTGCCTCTACGGGCAGTACTTTGCCTGCAGCTATTGCTTCTACTTCTTCATTACGTGGTTCCCGACCTATCTGCTGGAAGCCCGGCACTTCGAGCTCGGCAAGGGCTCGCTGCTGGCCGGCTTGCCTTTGCTGTTGGGCGCGTGCGGCTCCTTCTTCGCCGGGTGGATCTCGTCCCGTCTGGGCCGGCGCCCGGGAGGGGCGGCGAGCTCGCGGCGGGCCCTGGGGGCGATCGGCAGCATCGGGGCCGCCTGCCTGCTGGTGTTGCCCACCTGGCTGGTGAATCCTTACCTCGCCGTAGCCGCGATCGCGCTGGTGGGTTTCTGCAACGACATCCAGTTGCCCGGCGCCTGGGCGTCCTGCATGGACGTGGGCGGCAAAGCGGTCGCCACCCTCTCCGGCACGATGAACATGATGGGCAACATTGGCGGTTTCGTCTCCCCGATCGCCTGCGGTTACATCGTCAAGCAGACGGGCAACTGGAACCTGGCCTTCTACTTCACCGCCGGCGCCTACTTGCTGGGCGCGCTTTGCTGGCTGGCCATGGACCCCGTCACGCCGCTCGAGCAACAGGCCCGGCGAAAAGCCTGAACGTGGGCGAAGCATCGCCTCGCCGCCTCCGCCCCTCGGCTGTCCGAATCCATCACTCCGCTCGCCGGTTGCTTATCTTCGCATTTGAGTCCGCGGGCCAAAGAGTGTACAACCTTGCCGCCGTTCAGATGAAATCTCCGCAATCAAAGCCGTTGACTTCGCCAACCTCCTTGGGCGCCTGCGCCTGTCTTCTTCTCGCCGGACTGCTCGTGGGTTGCCATGCCCCGCCCTCGTCCGTAGCGCCGGATTCCACCAAAGACACTGTCGGGCGCGTCGGCTCGAACCGGTATTTCACCCCGGCCAACCAGATTCTCACGCCAGCCGGATTGCAGGTCGAGCTGCCGGGCATGCGGCCGCAGGCGCTGGCGCTGAGCCCCGACGGCAGACTGCTGGTCACCGCCGGCAAGACCCACGACCTCGTGGTCCTTGACCCCGCCTCCGGCAACGTGCTCCAGCGAGTTCCGCTGCCTTCCGAGAAGGACCTCGACCCCACACCCGAGCCCGTCTCCGACCACATTCTCCAGCCCGACAAGGACGGCCAGCTCAGTTTCACCGGGCTGGTCTTCTCGCCGGACGGCTCGCGCATCTACCTGGCTAACGTGGACGGCAGCATCAAGGTGTTCGCCGTTGCGCAGGAGGGCAAAGTGGTCAGCGCGTTCACCATGCCACTGCCGCCGGCAAACGCCCCGCGGCGCGTGCGTGAAATCCCCGCCGGTCTCGCGGTATCGTCTGACGGCAAACGGCTCTACGTGGCACTGAACCTCTCGAATCGCCTCGCCGAGTTAGACGCCGCCACAGGCAAAGTCCTGCGCCTCTGGGACGTGGGCGTCGCGCCGTACGACGTCGTGCTGGCCGGGAACAAAGCGTATGTGAG
The DNA here is from genome assembly GCA_035452965.1 of Candidatus Paceibacterota bacterium. Lineage (NCBI taxonomy): Bacteria > Bacillati > Minisyncoccota > Minisyncoccota bacterium. Next base: position 31,426 of record DAOTCE010000008.1, read on the forward strand.
CAATTGGGGCGGGCGGCGGCCGGACTCGAACAGCGTCACCGGCCCTGCCGGACGGGGCACACTGGTCCGCGTGGACCCCGTGCGATTCATCGCCAGTGAAGGCTCGGTGTCCGTGATTGAGCTGGGCCAGGGTGGGGTTGCGCCCAAGGCCCAAAGCCCGAAGTGCGAACTGCTGACTGGCCTGCACGCCTGCGCCATGGCGCTCTCGCCCGACGGGCGATGGCTGGTCGTGGCCAATGCGGGCAGCGACACTTTGAGCGTGATTGACACCCGCACCGACGCACTGGTCGAGACCATTTGCGCCCGGCAGAACCCGGCCGACCTGTTTGGCGCGCAGCCCAATGCGCTGGCGTTCAACAAGTCTGGCAAACAGCTCTTTGTGTGCAACGGCACCCACAATGCCGTGGCCGTGTTCGACTTTGCCCCCGGCAAGTCGGAGTTGCTGGGGCTGATCCCGGTTGGGTGGTTTCCCGGTGCCATCGCGCACGATTCGCAGCGCCAAATGCTCTACGTGGCCAACATCAAAGGCCTCGCTTCCACCCAGACGTTGAATCCCGCCAGGCAAACCGGCGCCAACACCCATCAGTATCGCGGCGCGCTCTCGCTGGTGCCGGTGCCCTCTGCTCGCGAATTGGAGGCGCATACGCGGGCCGCGCTCGCCAACATGCGCTATCCGCTGCTGCGCCAGGCGGCCCTGAAGCCGCGGCCCGGCCAGCCTCCCCGACCGGTGCCTGAGCGCGTGGGCGAACCCAGCGTCTTCAAGCACGTCGTTTACATCATCAAAGAAAACCGCACCTACGACCAGGTGCTGGGGGACATGCCGGAAGGCAACGGCGACCCGTCGCTGTGCATCTTCGGCGAACGCGTCACGCCCAATCAGCACAAGCTGGCCCGCGAGTTCGTGCTGCTCGACAACACCTACTGCTCGGGCATCCTGAGCGCCGACGGCCACCAATGGGCCACCACCGCCTTTGCCACCGACTACATGGAGCGCTCCTTCGCCGGCTTCCCCCGCAGCTACCCGGATGGCATGGAAGACGACGACACGGACGCCCTGGCCTATTCGCCCGCGGGATTCATCTGGGACAACGCCATCGCCCACGGCAAGTCGCTGCGTAACTACGGTGAGTTCGCCATCACGGAGACGCGTTGGAAAGACCCCGCAAAGAAAGGCTCGCCCAGGTTCCTCGATTACTACCGCGACTTCATCAACCAAACCGGCGCAATCGAGATTCGCAGCCGTCCGGCCATCGAATCGCTCCGCCCCTACCTCGTGACCAACACCGTCGGCTGGAATATGGATATCCCGGATGTCTTTCGCGCCGCGCAGTTCATCGCCGAGCTCAAGCAGTTCGAGCAGCGTGGCGAGTTCCCTAACCTCTGCATCATGTGCCTGCCGAACGACCATACCAGCGGCACCCAGGCCGGTTCCCCCACGCCCGACGCGCAAGTGGCCGACAACGACCTCGCCCTGGGCCGGATTGTCGAGGCCATCAGCCGCAGCCGGTTTTGGCCCCAAACGTGCATCTTCGTCATCGAGGACGACCCGCAGAACGGCTGGGATCATGTCAGCGGCTACCGCACCACCGCCTACGTTGCCAGCCCCTACACGCGCCGCGGCGCAACCGTCAGCACCCAGTACAACCAGACCAGCCTCATCCGCACGATGGAGCTGATGCTCGGCCTGCCCCCGATGAACCAGCTCGACGCCACCGCTACTCCGATGACCGATTGCTTCACCAACACGCCCGACTTTGCCCCCTTCACGGTGTTGCCGAACAACATCCCCCTTGACCAGATGAATCCCGAACCCCGGCAACACTCCGACCCGCTCCTGCGCAGAAACGCCTACGCCTCCGCCCGCCTGCCGCTGGACCGGATTGACCAGTGCCCCGAAGACGTGCTCAACCGAATCCTCTGGCACGCCATGAAAGGTCCCCAGGCTCCCTATCCCGCCTGGGCCGTCCGGGTCCAAAAGGACGATGATTAGCGCTCCTCTCTCCGCCGCGCTCGCGCCGCTGCGTTCCACCCCGGATTCGTAAGTACAACAGAGATTACGCTCACCCCCTGTCCGGAGCTTGCTTCGGGTTTGCCGGAACCTCTGTGTTTACGCGGAAGCGGACGCCTCGGCGGCCACGGTCTGGCGGGAAGAGCGATTATGGCGAACCGGCCTTCTGCGTTGGCGGCAGTTCCTGGATGCGGAGGTTGCGGAAGTCGAAAGCCTTATTCTCCGCCTGGATGCCGATGTAGCCGCGGGCAGCGTCCAGTTGGTTGAACTCCCAGGCCCGCTCGCCGTCCACGTCCAATGTGATCTTGTTGCCGCGGGCTTCGATGCGGAACTTGACCCATGTATTCAAAGGCATCGGCGGCGTCTCGGCAGGCACCATGGTCTTGTAGCCTTTGACGAGGCTGCCGAGCGCGCTGCGCAAGAGGTTGACCTGCCAGCCGTCCTTGGGCCACGGCTTGCCGTCCAGGCCGGCGCGGAGAAAAAGACCGCTGTCGTACTGCGGCACCAGCGCGCGCCACTCGGCTTCGAGAATGAAATCGCCGTATTGTTTCTCCGACCGCAGCCAGCCCATGCCGGTGACAAGGCGCAGATTGCCGTTGGTGACCGCAAAAGTCACATCATGCACCGGCACCCAGCCCGACAGGTCTTTGCCGTTGAAGATTGATTCCCAGCGCCCCTCCCTGGGAGTTTCAGCGGCCGGGCCCGTTAGAGTTGTGGCGAAGCAGGCCAGCAGAGCGGCCACCCAGAGTTTCGGCAGTGTCGTTCGCATGCAGGTGTGTGGATCAAAATGGTTGCGCGGGCGGAAACGTAACGCACCGCGCCGGCCAGAGGAAAGCCAAAAGCCGCCGCTGGACAAGATTTGACAGGCGCCCGCCAACTTGGTTCGATGCAAGGCAGTTCGACAACCTTTGCTATACTTAAGGCCCCAAATGACTACAACCCAACTCCAGCACGAAACAAATGACTCGCACCCCATCACCCGTCGGCGCTTTCTCGCCGGCACTGGCGCCTCGGTCCTGGCTTTCACCGCCTTGAAACCCGGACTGCTGCGGGGCGCGGAGGCGAACTCGAAAATCAACATCGGCCTGATTGGCTGCGGCAACCGCGGCAAATGGGTCGCCAGCCTCTTCCAGAAACACGGCGGTTACAACCTCGTCGCGGTGGCGGATTACTTTCAGGACCACGTGGACGCCGTGGGCGACCAGTTCAAGGTGGAAGCGGCGATGCGTTTCACCGGCCTGGCCGGCTACCGCCAGCTGTTGGAACAAAAGCTCGACGCGGTGCTGATCGAAAGCCCGCCTTACTTCCACCCCGAGCAGGCCGCCGCCGCCGTTGACGCCGGCAAGCACGTCTTCTTGGCCAAGCCGATTGCCGTGGATGTGCCCGGCTGCCTCACCATCAGCGAGAGCGGCAAAAACGCAACGGCGAAGAAGCTCTGCTTCCTCGTGGACTTCCAGACGCGCGCCTGCAAAGTGCATCAGGACGCGGTCAAAGCCGTCCACGACGGCGAGATCGGCAAGATCATCTCGGCCGAGGCGGCGTACCACTGCGGCCCCACCTGGGAACGCATGGACCAGATCCTCCGCAAGGACCCGAAGAACCCCGAAGTGCGCCTGCGCGCGTGGGGCGTGGACCGTCTGCTGTCCGGCGACGTCATCACTGAACAGAACATCCATGCCCTTGATATCACCTGCTGGCTGCTCGACGCCGAGCCGGTGCGCGCTTATGGCACCGGCGGACGCACACGCGAGTTTGTCGGCGACTGCTGGGACCACTTCGCGGTCATCTTCTACTTCCCAAACGACGTGGTGGTGAGCTTCAACTCCACTCAGGCCGGCTACGGTTACGACGACATCATGTGCCGCGTGTTCGGCCTCAAGGGCACTGCCGACGTGCATTATTCCGACAACGTCACTGTCAAAGCCGCTGAATTCCACAGCGCCGGCAAGGTGGGCGCCATTTACAGCGAAGGCGTGGAGAACAACATCGCGACTTTCCACGACAGCATCACCAGGGGCGAACACGCCAACCCAACCGTCGCCGCCAGCGTCCGCAGCAATCTCACCACCATCCTGGGGCGCATGGCCGCCTACAAGAACGGCGTGGCCACGTGGCAGGAAATGATGAAGGCCAGGGAAAAGTTCACCCCCGACCTCAAAGGCTTGAAGGCGTGACGCTTCTATAGCACATTTCATTCGACAATCGGACGGAGCTGGACTATAAATATCAGCCAGGCGCGGTCGGGAAGCGCCCCTGGGCTGAGGAGGTCCGGGACAGGGCAATCAAGGCCCAATCATGGAGTAATCATGCTCCAATCATGCTCCAATGATGCTAGCAACACCGGGGCAACACGCCGGCAACCCAATCCAATCCCGCGCAAGATCCCCGTCGGGCGCCGCAAGCCCGGGCCTCCCAGCGCACAGCCCCGACAGAAAATCCTTTGCGTTCTCTGCGTTCTTTGCGGTTAAATTACCCCATGACCAGCGTGGAAATACGACAGTCGTTCCTTGATTTCTTCAAGTCGAAGGGGCACACGATCGTGCCCTCTTCGAGCCTGATGCCGGATTCGCCGAACTTGCTGTTCACCAACGCCGGCATGAACCAGTTTGTGCCGATCTTCCTCGGCCAGGTGAAGTGCCCTTACACGCCCGGCCGCGCTGCCGATACTCAGAAATGCATCCGCGCCGGCGGAAAGCACAACGACCTCGAGGACGTCGGCCTCGACACCTACCACCACACCTTCTTCGAAATGCTCGGCAACTGGTCCTTCGGCGATTACTTCAAGCAGGAGGCCATTGACTGGGCTTGGGAACTCGTGACCGAAGTCTGGAAATTCCCCAGGAACCGCCTCTATGCCACGGTCTATTGCCCGGACAAGACCAAGGGCGATCCCAGCGAGTTCGACCGGGAAGCCTGCGACACCTGGGCCGCCAAATTCCGCGCCGCCGGCCTCGACCCGAACGTCCACATCGTCAACGGCGGCAAGAAAGACAACTTCTGGATGATGGGCGACACCGGCCCGTGCGGCCCATGCAGCGAGCTTCACGTGGATCTCACCCCCCAGGGCGACACCAAGGGCAGCCTCGTGAATAAAGGTGACGTCCGCTGCATCGAAATCTGGAACCTCGTCTTCATCCAGTTCAACGCCAATCCTGACGGCACCTTCTCCCCCCTGCCCGCCCGGCATGTGGACACCGGCATGGGCTTCGAGCGCGTCACCGGCATCATCCAGAACACAAAAAACTTCACCGACTTCACCCGCGCCATCTCCAACTACGAAACCGACATCTTCCGTCCCCTGTTCGACAAACTGGAGCAACTCAGCGGCAGGCAATACCATTCCACCCTGCCGGACACCCCGGGCCCCCAGCCTCCAGCCTCCAGCCTCCAGGCTGATGTTGCCTTCCGCGTTATCGCTGACCATATCCGGACCCTGAGCTTCGCGATTGCCGACGGCATCCAACCGGGGAACACCGACCGCAAATACGTCCTGCGCCGCATCCTTCGCCGGGCCGTCCGCTATGGCCGCACCCTCGGCTTCCGCGAACCTTTCTTCTACAAGCTGGTCGCCGTCCTGGCCGACACCATGGGCCACGTATTCCCCGAACTCCGCGCCAAGCAAGACCACGTGGAGCAGGTGATCCAGCGCGAGGAGGAGGCATTCAACAAGACGTTGGATCGGGGAATTGAGTTGTTCCGTGAGGAGACTGAGCCAGGATGCGCGGATCAGCTAAGCGGCGAGTTCGCGTTCAAGCTTTACGACACTTACGGCTTCCCGCTCGACCTCACCGAACTCATGGCCCGGGAACGCGGGCTGACGGTTGATGTTGCCGGCTTCAACCAGTTAATGGAGGAACAGAAGGCCCGCGCCCGCGCCGCGCAGAAGAAGCAGGTCATCGAGCTGTCCCAGGTCGAGACCACTGCGCCCACCCGGTTCGTCGGCTACGACAAACTGGAAGCGCCCGCCAAAGTCCTTGAGGTCGTTGCCGTGAAGGACAAGACCGCGGTGATTCTTGACACTTCCCCGCTCTACGCCGAAATGGGCGGGCAGGTCGGCGACACCGGCGAACTGGAACATGGCGGCGAGCTCTGGCGCATCGTGAATACGCAAAAGGCGGGAGACGCCTGGCTGCATTTCCTCGAAGACAAGGATGCGCCTGAGCCAGGCACGGAGGCCCAGGTCTCGGTTGACCGGGAACGCCGCCTCGCTATCCAGCGGCACCACACAGTAACCCACCTGCTCCACTGGGCCTTGCATGAAGTCGTCAGCCCCGACGCCACCCAAAAGGGCTCTTACGTCGGGCCGGAAAAGCTCACCTTCGACTTTAGCAGCGCGCCGCTCACCCCGCAGCAGGTGTCCGACGTCGAACGCCTCGTCAACGAGCGCATTCTCGACAATGCCCCTGTCACCTGGACCGAGGTCAAATACGGCGATGTTAGGAACCGCAAGGACATCCGCCAGTTCTTCGGCGAGAAATACGGCGACGTGGTGCGCGTGCTGCAGATCGGCGGCAGGCCCGGAGGGTTGGACGGCTATTCGATGGAACTGTGCGGAGGCACGCACACCCGCGCGACGGGTGAGATCGGGCTCTTCCGCATTGCCGCCGAATCAGCCATCGCCGCCGGCGTCCGGCGCATCGAAGCCGTCTCCGGCCTGGAAGCCTACCGCCGGGCGAGCGAGGAGCTGCAGCTCATCAAGGCGGTCGCCGGGAAGGTTAACGCGCCAGTGGGCGAACTGGAAAAGAAGATCGAATTGCTGCTCGCCCAGCAGAAGGACCTCGAGAAAAAACTGATGGCGATGGTCCAGGAACGCGCCGCCCGTGCCGCCCAGGACATCCTGACGCGGGCTCAGACGATCAACGGCACCCCGGCGCTCATCGAGCGATTCGACACCGACGGCGACAAGCTCCAGGGCATCGTCAACGAACTGAAGGGCCAGTTCAAAGGGGTGATCGTGCTGGGCGGCGCGGCCAACGGCGCGGTCGCAATCGTCGCCTCCGTCTCGCCCGAGTTCACGAAGAAAGTCCAGGCCGGCAAAATCATTCAGACCATCGCGCCCGTGGTGGGCGGCAAGGGCGGGGGCCGGCCAGACAACGCCCGCGGCGGCGGCAAGGATGTGAGCAAACTGGACGAGGCGCTGGCAAAGGCGAAAAGCCTGTTTTGATTGAACACTTCCGCAGCCCCGGAGTCTGATACCCCATCAAGTATTGCTTGAAACCAGAACAGAATAGAGCATTATAGCTAAACGCATATGAAGAAAATCCTCCTCACGGTAATGGTGATGGCCTTCGCGGTTGCGGTGCAAGCCGACGACGCCAAGTGCTGTCCGCTCAAAGACAAAGATAAACCGGCCTGCTGCCCCAGCAAGGTCAAGACCTCGGTTCAAGCCAAGGAAGGGGTTTGCCCCGTTGGCAAAGCCGCCTGCTGCAGCAAAAAAACCGCGGCCAAAGCAAATGCGGCCAAACAGACTGCACTGGTGAGCCCAAAGGCCACCGACTCGGCCAAGTAACCCTTCCCGCTTCGTCTTCAAAATCCCCGGACACCTGTGGCGCCCGGGGATTCTTTATTCCCGGAGTATGAACCGGGCCTCGCGCGGAAGGTTCACGCTTCGGAGCCGCGGCCTTACAGACGTGCCAGAAGCAGCTCGCGCTGGAAAATCAACTCTTTGGGCAGCCGCGCATGCAGCTTCATAAACAGCTCGTCCTGCATGATTATTTCGCGGCGCCATTCTTCTTCGTGGATCGCCTGGGCCCGCTCAAGGTGCTCAGACGAAAAGCTGCTCAGGCCGGATAGATCGAGGCCCGTGGGCCCGGGCACCCACCCGAGAGCGGTTTCCTCCGCATCCGCGCGGGAGTGGCAGCGATCCACGATCCATTTAAGCACGCGCATGTTCTCCCCGAAGCCGGGCCAGAGGTATTCCTCCTGTCCATTCTTGCGGAACCAGTTCACATGGAAGATCCGCGGAGGGTGCTTGATCGTCTTGTGCATGTTGATCCAATGCCGAAAGTAGTCCCCCATGTGGTAGCCGCAGAACGGCAGCATGGCCATCGGATCACGGCGGACCTGGCCGGTGCCGCCCACTGCGGCAGCGGTCATCTCCGAGCCCATGGTAGCGCCGATGTAAACGCCGTGAACCCAGTTGAAGGCCTGGTAGATCAGTGGCGTCGTGTTGCTCCGCCGGCCCCCAAAGATAATGGCGCGGATCGGCACGCCATGGGGGTCGTTGACCTCCGGAGCCAGCAGTGGATTGTTGGTCATGGGCGCGGTGAAGCGGCTGTTGGGATGCGCCGCCTTTTCCTCCGAGTCCGGCGTCCATTTATTGCCCTTCCAGTCCAGGCACTGTTTGGGTGGCGGACCATCCTTGCCTTCCCACCATACATCGAGATCGGGGGTGAGCGCCACGTTCGTGAAGATGGTGTCCCGGGAAATCATCTCCACCGCCGCCGGGTTTGACTTCGAGTTGGTGCCCGGCACAACACCGAAATAGCCCGCCTCAGGATTGATGGCATAGAGCCGGCCGTCGGGTCCCGGCCTCATCCAGGCGATGTCATCGCCAATTGTCCAAATCTTCCACCCCTTGAGTTGCGGGGGGGGCATCATCATGGCGAAATTGGTCTTGCCGCACGCGCTGGGGAATGCCGCCGCCACGTAGGTCTTCTCGCCGGTCGGTGATTCCACGCAGAGGATGAGCATGTGCTCGGCGAACCAGCCCTCCTGCCGCCCGAGGTAAGAGCCGATGCGCAGGGCGAGGCACTTCTTGCCGAGCAACACGTTGCCGCCGTAATTCGAGCCGACCGAAATAATGGCGTTGTCCTTGGGGAAATGCGCGATGTAGCGCCGCTCCGGGTTCACGTCCAACATGCAGTGCAGGCCCCGGTTGAAGTCGTCGCTCTTGCCCAGCTCCTCGAACGCGATGTCCCCCATTCGGGTCATCGTCCCCATGCTCAACACCACATATATGGAGTCGGTCAGCTCCAGGCCGACTTTGGCCAGCGGGGAGCCGGGCGGCCCCATCAAGTAAGGGACAACGTACATCGTCCGCCCGCGCATGCAGCCGTCGGCATAAGCGCGCAGTTTCTGATACATTTCCCTCGGGGGCATCCAGTTATTGGTCGGTCCGGCCTCTTCCTGGCTCTCGGTGCAGATATAGGTGGACTGTTCGACGCGAGCCACGTCGTTCGGGTTCGACCGATGGTAATAACAGCCCGGCAGCTTCTTCTGGTTGAGCTTGATGAGGATCCCCTCTTCGACCGCTTCCGCCGTCAACGCCTTGCGCTCCGACTTGGAACCGTTGCACCAGTAAACACGGTCGGGCTTGCAGAGTTTGGCCATCTCGTCCACCCACGCCAGCACCGCTTTATTGCTCACCTTACACTTCCCGCTCGTTTGCTTCGTCATAAAGAATCGCTTTGCCGTGCAGGCTGTTACCGTACCACCGGCCAAATTGCAAGAAACGTTCTGCCGCTTCAGTTGTCATTTCGCCGCAGCCACAGGCGAGTGGTCGGACGGTTCAATTCGATAAGGAGCGTGCCTGTCCTTTGCCGCTTTTCCTGCCCGCGACTGTCGCGGGCCGAAGCTCGCAACCGCATTCCTGGGTCCGGTCCTGACTTGCGCCCCGCTCGGGTCTGAATTACAACACTTCGTGCAAAATGAATACTAATAACGGGCTTCCTTTGGTCGCGCCGCGAGTGACACCGGTCCTTGATCCTGCATTCCGGCCTGCAGTGCTGGCCAACCGCGCCTTTCGGGCGCTGGCCCGCGCCACCCCCGGCGCGAACACTGTCTGCCTGGCGCTGGAACAAACCGATGGCACAACCTCCCACTTCACCACCCAGATCCTGCCAGACGGCCATCCGCAGGCGGCGGGCAACTTCACCTACCTGGAGCGCATCGCTAAGTTCCTGCTCTGGTCGCGGGGCGGGTTCCGCCTCCACGTTGACGGCCCGGCGCCGCTGGCGGCGAAACTGGCGGCCCACTACCGCGAGACGGCCACCGGCAAGTTCGACTCGAACCTCGTCGGCGAGCGCATGTTCGATCATCCCATCGAGGTGGTTCACTCAAAAGCTCCCCCGCCCGAGAGGCGCAGCGCCGCTTCGCTCGGCCGGCACCTGGACGGCTGCCGCATCGGCTTTGACCTCGGCGGCAGCGATCGCAAGGTGGCGGCGGTCATTGAAGGCAAGGTGGTCTACAGCGACGAAACGGTCTGGGACCCCTACTTCCAGCCCAATCCGCAATACCACTACGACGGCATCATGGATTCGCTTAAGAAGGCGGCGGCACACCTGCCGCGGGTGGATGCCATCGGCGGCAGCGCCGCAGGGGTTTACGTAAACAACCGAGTCAAGGTCGCATCGCTTTTCCGCGGGGTGCCACCCGATGCGTTCAACAAACGGGTGAAGGACTTGTTCCTGGAAATCCGCAGGGCGTGGAACAATATCCCCCTGGAGGTCGTGAACGACGGGGAGGTCACCGCACTGGCCGGCTCCATGTCCCTGGGCAGGAACCGAATCCTGGGCATCTCGTTGGGCACAAGCACCGCCGGCGGCTACGTCAACGCCGAGGGTAACATCACTTCCTGGCTCAACGAGCTGGCCTTTGTCCCGGTTGATCTCAATCCCGCCGCTGCCACAGACGAGTGGTCGGGCGATTACGGCTGCGACGTCCAGTATTTCTCACAGCAATGCGTCGGACGCCTGCTCGCGCCCGCAGGCATCGAGGTGGATGCAAAAATGCCGCTCCCCGAGAAGCTGAAATACGTCCAGAAGCTGATGGACGAAGGCGACTATCGCGCCCGCAAGATCTACGAGACGATCGGAACGTATCTCGGCTACGCCATCCCGCACTTTACCGATTTCTACGACCTGGAGAATGTGCTGATCCTGGGCCGGGTCACCTCCGGACCTGGCGGCGACCTCATCATCGCCGGGGCCAAGGAAGTCCTGAAGGCGGAATTCCCCGAACTGACCGGCAAGATCGCCTTCCACATTCCCGACGAGAAAGATAAGCGCCACGGCCAGGCGGTCGCGGCGGCAAGCCTTCCAAAACTGAAGTAGCCTATGACACTATCGCAGATGGCACCATCGGCAGATCTCATTAACACCCCGCTTCAGCGGGGTGGAAACGCGCTGCCAGAGGTCTGGAACCGCTTCAGCGGTTTCAGGCGGTGCGGGGAAACCGCTGAAGCGGTTCAGAGCCTTTCCCAATCGTCCTGTCACCCCGCTGAAGCGGGGTGTTAATGAAAAACTCGCTAAATCCATGACTCCATATCATCAACTCGTATCTGACTACGCGCGCCTGCTCAAACAAGGCCGCACGTTTCCGCTCGGCACCTTCCCGCCCGCTCCGCGGGTCGAGATTCCCCCCAACGCGCCCAAAGCGCTGTTCTTCGCGCCACACCCGGACGACGAATGCATCGTCGGCGCTTTGGCGGTGCGGCTTATGCGCCAGGCGCGGATGAACTTGATCAACGTGGCCGTCACCTTTGGCAGCAACAAAGAGCGCCAGCAAGCACGCTTGCGTGAACTGCAGAACGCCTGCAAATACATCGGTTTCAACCTCGTGACTACTGCGCCAAACGGCCTGGAGAAGATCAATCCCAAGGCCCGCGAGCAGGACCCCCAGCACTGGGCAGCCTGCGTCAAGATCATCAAAGGCATTATCGAGCAGCACCAGCCGAAGGTGGTGTTGTGCCCGCACGACCGCGACTGGAACAGCACGCACATCGGCACTCACTACCTCGTGATGGATGCCCTGAAACAGATGCCCGCAAGCTTCGCCTGCCACATTGTCGAAACGGAATTCTGGGGCGCGATGACCGATCCAAACCTGATGGTCGAGATCAGCGCCGAAGACCTGGCCGTCATGATGGCAGCGACCAGCTTCCACGTGGGCGAGGTGGGTCGCAATCCGTACCATCTGCTGCTGCCTCCCTGGATGATGGACAACGTGCGCCGCGGCGGCGAGGTCGTCGGTGGCCAGGGCGGTGCGGCGCCCGACTACACGTTTGCCGTGCTCTACCGCTTGCGCAAGTGGAGCCAGGGCCAGGCAACACGGTTCTTTGAGGGCGGCAAACAAGTGCCGCTCTCCATGAACGTCGGCGACCTGTTCGCATGAACCTCGTGGCAGAGCGCGCTCGCCGGGCGCGCCGCCCCCATCGGGGATTTGTATGAATCCGAAGTTTATGCGAGAGGCCATTCGTCTCTCGCTCAGGAACATGCGCCGCGGGCAGGGCGGACCGTTTGGCGCGGTAGTGGTGCGCAATGGGCGAATTATCGGCCGGGGCTGGAATCAGGTTACCTCGGCGAACGACCCGACCGCCCACGCGGAGGTGGTCGCCATTCGTCAGGCGTGCAAGCGCCTGAATAACTTCCAACTCGAAGACTGTGATCTCTACACCAGTTGCGAGCCCTGCCCAATGTGCCTCTCGGCGATCTACTGGGCACGCCTGCGCAGTGTTTTTTACGGCAACACCCGCCAGGATGCCGCTCGGATTAACTTCGACGACGACTTGATCTATCGTGAAGTGGCGCTGCCGATTGGGAAGCGCCAGCGCAAGCTCAAGCAACTCCTGCGCAAAGAAGCCCTCGCCGCCTTCCACGAGTGGGAACAGAAGCCGGACAAGATTTTGTATTGAACCGGATTAGCCCCGGGGTGGTCTCGCCAGTGATCCGCAACTGTGTGCGGCCGATGATGATCTCGCGGACAAATCCCGCTTGTTGGCGGTGCTGGGTTGGGGCTTAATCAGTTGCGATGGGCAAATCAACGGATGTCCGCACAATCGCGGCAGCGCTTTACTTTCTGCCGGTGCAGACGCGGGTAGCACTGAAGTTTGGCGCGGAGACACTGACGCAGGTCACCTGCGCGCGCGCGCGCGTGACCGTGGCCGACGAGCAGGGGCGAACGGCGGAGGGATGGGGGGAAACACCACTGAGCGTGCAGTGGGTCTGGCCAAGCAGGATCCCTTACGAGGAACGGCACAGCGCGCTGAAGGCTTTCTGTATCGAGCTCAACGAGTTGTGGGGGGGCATTCAGGCGCGGGGGCATCCGATGGAACTGGGCCACGATTTTCTGGAGACGGTGCTGCCGGGATGGCTGGAGGGATTCAACCAGCGGCAACGCCGCGGCAAGGAGCCGATGCCGTGGCTGGCGGCGCTGGTGTGCTGTGCGCCGTTCGACCTGGCGGTGCATGATGCCTACGGGCAATTGCATGGCTGCCCGACATATCAAACCTACCATGCGAAGTTCATGAACCGCGATCTGGCCTATTACTTGCAGCCCGCGCCACGCTCGGGCGCGTCGTTCGCAGGCAAGTATCCGGCCGACTTCCTGGCCCCTCGCCGCGCGGAAAGCCTGGTGGCATGGCATTTGGTCGGCGGTCTTGACTTGTTGGAGGCCACGGAGCGGACAGGCGAGGAGCCGAAGGACGGCTACCCGGCGCTGCTGGAGGATTGGATTCGGCGCGATGGCCTGAAGTGTCTCAAGGTCAAGTTGCGAGGCAACGACACGGAGTGGGATTATCACCGTTTGGTCCAGGTCGCGGGCATTGGCCTCCAGCATGGGGTTGACTGGCTGTCGGCGGACTTTAACTGCACCGTGGCCGAGCCGGCGTATGTGAATGACGTCCTGGACCGGCTGCGGGACGAGCACCCACGGCTTTATGGCATGATTCTGTACGTGGAGCAGCCCTTTCCATACGATTTGGAGAAACATCCGCTGGACGTGCGCAGCGTGTCGGCCCGCAAGCCGTTGTTCCTGGACGAAAGCGCGCATGACTGGCGGCTGGTGCGGCTGGGGCGCGAGCTGGGGTGGTCGGGGGTGGCGCTCAAAACGTGCAAGACGCAAACGGGTGCGTTGCTGAGCGCGTGCTGGGCCAGGGCGCATGGCATGAGCCTGATGGTGCAGGACCTGACCAATCCAATGCTCGCGCAGATTCCGCACTTGCTGCTGGCCGCGCACACGGGAACGATCATGGGGGTGGAGACCAACGCCATGCAGTTCTATCCGGATGCCTCGCGTCCGGAGGCGGCAGTGCATCCGGGCCTCTACCAGCGACGAGAGGGGGAGGTTGGGCTCACCACCGTGCAAGGGCCGGGATTCGGTTATCGTTTGCGAGAAATCCGGCGGGTCTTGCCGGAGCAGGCAGCAGCGCTGGCCGGCTAAAAGGCTTCTTTCGGGGCAAGATCGAGGGTAAATGAGGGGGGGAAACCCGCCCGGGAACTCCTTTTCAGGCGACTGGCCGGCTAGTGGCACCGGGGTTGCTGTCTCAATAAGGAGATTGGCCGGAAATACTATGTCTATGGCATGAACCAACCGCTGCGCATACTGCATCTGGAAGATGACCCTGATTACTGCGATCTGGTGCGTTCCCTGCTTGAGCGTGAGGGAATCAGGGGCGAAATAACGCTGGTCGAAGGGTGGGAGGCTTTTGAAAGTGCGCTGGCTTCGGGGAAGTTCGACCTCATCCTGGCGGACTACCTGCTGCCGTCCTGCAACGGCCTGGATGCTTTGCGATTGGCGCGCGAGAGAAGCCCCGAAACACCTTTTCTGCTCGTCTCCGGCACAATCGGCGAACAGGCAGCCATCGAGAGTCTTAGGACCGGGGCAACTGATTATGTGCTTAAGCACTGGCCGGATCGGCTGGTTCCCGCCGTGCGCCGCGCAGTCGAGGAAGCCGGGGAACGATCGCAACGGCGGCAGATCGAAGCAGAACTGGTTCGGCGGGAAAAGTATTTCCGCACTCTGACGGAGAACGCCCTCGATATCCTCAGCATCCTGGACCGGGACGGCCATTTCATCCACAACAGCCCGTCGGTCAAGCGTGTGCTGGGTTACGATCCGCAGGAACTGGCGGGAAAACGGGCGTTTGCTTTCCTGCACCCGGATGACCTTCCCCGCGTCCTGCAGGCGTTCCGCTGCGGGGTGGCGAACGCGGAGCGCCCGGTCACGGTAGAGTTCCGTGTCCGGACCCGGGATGGCTCCTGGCGTTACCTGGAGGCGGTTGGCCAGAGCCGGCTGCACGATCCGGATATCGCCGGGATAGTTGTCAACTCGCGCGATGTCAGCGACCGCAAGCAGGCAGAGATCGGCCTGACCGAAAGCGAGCAGCAGTATCGGTTGGTCTTCCACGGCAGCCCGGTTCCCATGTACGTGTTTGACCACGAAACACTTGCCTTTCTGGAGGTCAACGACGCCGCGCTGGAACACTACGGATACTCGCGCGAGGAATTCCTCTCGATGAAGCTCCAGGATATCCGCCCGCAAGAGGAGGTCCCGGCGCTTATCGAATACCTGCACACCTTGCTGGCGCCGGACCAGCCCATCCGGCCCGGGCTGGTGGGGAGCTGGCGGCACCGGAAGAAAGACGGGACGCTGATGGACGTCGAGATCAAATGGAGCCCGATTTCCTTCCGGGGCCGGGTGGCCTCGATGTCCATGGTCAACGACATCACCGAGCGCAAGCGCAACGAGCATCGGGACGCGGCGTTCTCCAAGCTGGGCCAGGACTTGAGCTCGGCGACATCACCCGCCGAGGCCGCGCGGATCATCCGCGCCGTTACGAACGATCTGTTTAATTGGGACGCGTTCACTCTAAACCTCTACTCGGCTGAACAGGGCACGATTCAGCGGATCCTGGGAGTGGACACGGACCGGGAGGGCGGGCGCTTTGACATTCCGCTTACCGGCCAGGCCGGCCAGCCCAGTCAAATGGCGCGGCGGGTGGCCGAGCACGGCGCGGAACTAATCTTGCGCGAGGAGCCGATCACCATGCCGACGGATAGCGTGCCGATCGGGGACACGTCGCGCCCGTCGGCTTCGCTCATGCTGGCGCCCATTCGGAACCGCACCAAGGTCATTGGCATACTTTCGATTCAGAGTTACGCCCCCAAGGCCTACACCCGGGCGGATCTCAATATGCTCCAGACCCTGGCCGATCACTGCGCGGGAGCACTTGAGCGGATTCGGGCCGAGCAGGCGTTGCGCGACAGCGAACAGCGCTTCCGCGAACTGATCGAAGCCTCGCCGGACGCGGTGTTCGTGGAAGACCTGGAGGGAAACGTGCTGGACGTCAACCCGGCGGCCTGCCGGCTGCACGAAATGACGGCAGGGGAATTAGTCGGCAAGAACGCCTTCGATTTGGTGCCACCGGAACAGCGCGAAAAAGCGGCGCGCGAGTTCAAAGCACTGGCGGAAGGCCGGCTGGGGCGAATCGAGGGGGCTAGCCGCACACGGGACGGCCGCTTTGTGCCGGTGGAGATTCGTGCCGGCCGCGTCAACTACGCCGGCCAGCAGGCGGTGCTGTTGCACGTCCGCGATATCACGGACCGGAAGCTGGCCGAGACGGCCCTCCGCAGCTCAGAGTTGCTGTTCCATTCGGTGTGGGAGAATTCAGCGGATGGAATGCGGCTGACGAACGAGCAAGGCAACATTGTTGCCGTCAACAAGGCGTTCTGCAAGATCGTCGGCCGGCGCCGTGAGGAGCTGGAGGGCCAATCGCTCACCGCCCTGCACACCGGCTCCGAGCCGCCCGGGAAGATGCTGCAGGAGTACATCCAGCGCCTCCAGGGGCGGGTCACCGAGCGAGAACAGGAAAGGCGCTTGACCCTGCGCGATGGCAATCTAGTGATCATGGAGGAAACCAGCTCGTTTGTGGAATTGCGCGGCCGACCGCCGCTGCTGCTGGGAATATTCCGGGACGTGACGGCGCAAAAGCGGCTGGAAGAGCAACTGCGCCAGTCGCAGAAGATGGATGCCATCGGCCAGCTGGCCGGCGGCGTGGCTCACGATTTCAACAATATCCTCACCGTCATCCACGGCCACGCCTCGTTGCTGATAGCAGGAGGCAGCCTGAAGCCAGGCGCCGCAAAGTCCGCCCAACAAATTACCCAGGCGGCGGAGCGGGCCGCCGGATTGACGCGGCAATTGCTGGCGTTCGGCCGCCGGCAGGTGATGCAACCCCGGCTGTTGGACCTGAATGAACTGGTCGCCAACATGACGAAGATGCTGAGCCGGATTCTGGGGGAGGACATAGCGCTTCAGCTAAATTACCTCCCGCAACCGGCGCTGGTCCACGCCGATGGCGGCATGCTGGAGCAGGTATTGTTGAACCTCTCCGTCAACTCGCGCGATGCGATGCCCAGGGGCGGTCAGCTCACCATCAAGATTTCAGGGTTCGAGGCGGACGCGAAGCGCCTGGTCGGCCAGCCGGTGCCGTGCCCGAACGGCGTTGTCTGCCTGAGCGTCGCCGACACCGGCTGCGGCATTCCGCCGGAGAACGTGCGGCGCATTTTCGAACCGTTCTTTACCACCAAGGAAGTGGGCAAAGGCACGGGCCTGGGGTTGGCGACGGTGTACGGCATCGTCCAACAGCACCGCGGATGGATTGAGGTGGAGAGCGAACCGGGCCAAGGTTCGACTTTCAAAGTATTCCTGCCGCGGAGCCTTGAACCGGCGAAACCCGCCAACGGACCGTCAACCGAACCCACGGTGCGGGGCGGCACGGAAACCATCCTGGTGGTGGAGGACGAAGCGGCCGTGCGCGAGCTGGTTTGCGAATTTCTCACCCGGCACGGCTACCGCATCCTCCAGGCCGACTCGGGCGCGAAAGCGCTCCAGGTTTGGCGCGAGAGCAAGGACCGCATTGACTTGCTGTTGACGGACCTGGTCATGCCCGGCCAGTTGAACGGGCGCGAGCTGGCGGAAGAGCTCCGAGCGGAGCGACCTCGGCTCAAAGTGATCTTCACCAGCGGCTACAGCGCGGACGTAGTGGGCAAGGACTTCGTTCTGCGCCGCGGCCTGCATCATCTCCAGAAGCCGTATCATCCGCGCACGCTGGCCAAGGTGGTGCGGGATTGCCTGGACGCGGTGAATTAGGCGCCCTCGGCGGCTAGGTTTGCGCGGGGGCTTGAATCCACCCGCGCGCCGGCGTCAAACCGAGTGGCAAAGCCCGCGATCGCATCGGGTGCCGAGGATTGCGCCTTAGCACCCTCCCACACCACTGGAGGTGCGAGTTTCAGCATCGGGCATTTGAACGCAGCGACTTGCTTACGTATGGACGGCGAGGTCTGATGGCATGAGAAACCCATGAGCTCGCAGTCGGGTGTCACTCAAGGCGGTGCGCAGGGATGGGCTGGCTGCGCGCTCCCCTAGAGCACAAGTGGATCGGCCACTCTCCGCCCCTTGCCCCGTCGCGCCCTTTAACTGAGCCACATCCTCATGCGCGGGGATCAGCCGCTGCGCCACCGAATTGAGTTTGCCGACAATGACGCGGAGTCGCGGTACCTCATCACCGCCTGCGTCCGCGAGCGCACATGCAGTTTGTCGTAAATATGACGGATGTGGTTGTGGACGGTGTCGTAGCTGATCCCCAAGGACTGGGAGATTTCCTTATACAAGAAGCCTTGGGTTAGAAGCTCGAGTACCTGCTGCTCTCGGGCGGAGGGTTTGCTGGTGTCCGTCTCAAGCGGTGCCGGGCGACGAAAAGACTGGACCACCTTGCGGGCGATATGGCTGGTCATGGGCGAGCCGCCGTGCCGCACTTGCTGAATCGCATCGAGCAATTCCTGGCGGGTGGCTAACTTAAGAAGGTATCCACTGGCGCCAGCGGCCAGCGCATTAAACACGCTCTCTGTGTCCTCATAAACCGTCAGCATGATAAACTCGATCCCTGGATTGGCGGCCTTGAGCCGTCGCACGCATTCGATTCCGCTCATGCCGGGCACGTTGATGTCCATCAGGACGACTTCAGCAGCAGTCGCCGCCAGAGAAACAACAGCGTCTTCGCCGGAAGAAAACGTGCCAACGCAGGAGCAGACGCCAAACTCGTCCACCGCGCGCGCGAGCTTTGTGCGCACGCCATCATCGTCATCTACTATGGCGATTCTGATAGGCATAGGTTCCCTTCGACGTGCCGAATCTAGAGTCCTTGAATCTTAAAACTGGTTGTAGGCAGATCAAGTTTCAGGCGGCTATTTTTTCGGCGACGTAAGCGTCCAAAGCATTTTGGAATTTGGCGTAGTCGGCGGCCAGGGTGGCGGATGGCAAGGGGTGGGGATCGTGCAATTCAGAGAGTCCGCGGCGCACGAGCCGCTGGTAAGCGCGGCTGTAGAACAGAGCGGTCTTGAGGCCGAAGGCGGTGAGCCGGTAGCGCTGGGTCTTGGGGAGGCGCTCAATCAGGCCGTGGAGGCGCAAGCGGCGCAGGTCATAGCTCATGCGCCCGGGGCGGATTTGAGATTCGGCCAGGCCGGGCCACTGCGCAAGCAATGGCCGCAGTTGGCGATTACGAAAGCCCTGGGGCTGGAGGCAGAACAAGAGCAGCACCGCCAGCAAAGCCTGCACCCGCTCCTGCCCGAAGGGCAAGGCGGACACATGCTGGCCGTCGACCTCGGCCGATTTCTGGAGTTGATCCAACGCCTGGGCGCCGATGTGGCAGTCATGGGTCAGTTGCTCGACTTGGAGCACGCGCCGGTTGGCGGCGAAGCCGATCTGGCGCAAGGCGGCCAGGTTTTTGAGGCGGCGGCCCACCCCGAAGTCGTAAGTGTTGTTGATCGTGGTCTCGGTCCGCAACCCGGCGCCTTGGGACTGGCGTTTGTGGTATTGTTTGAGGTGGGTGTTCTTATAGTAGACGTGCAGGGAGGGCACCACGCCCTCGGTGACAATGCGCGTCCGGCATCGGCCGTCGGTGGCGGTCTTTCTTTGCATCTGGCGGGCAAAGATCAACTGCACCTGTTCAGGACGGCCCAAATCGATGTTTTCGCGGATGACTTCCTCGAAGAAGCAGCGCCCGTGGACTGGGCGGTCCCAGACTTGGGTGAGGGAGAACTCGGCTTGGAGCACCGACAAATCATAGCGGTAACCGGCGCGGCGGTCCTTGGCGCTGTAGGGGTGAGGCAGGCGGGCGAGCCATTTGCGGAAGAAAGCGTCGATTTTGGTGTCGCTTAATCCTTCACAGAGGCGCTGGGCGGCTGGGAGATCCGCGCAAGCCAGCAGGCCGTTGTCCAGGGCTTGGAAGGCAATGCCGCGCTGGGCCAGTTGGCACTTCAGATACTCAAGGCCGTTGAGACAGAGCTTGGCCGAGTAAGGAAAGTAGGAGCAGAACTTGAGGAAGAAGGGGCCGAAGTCCCGGTCGCGGCAGTAGCTTCCTTACGACGATGATGATGCGCCGTCGTCCAACCGCGATTGCGTCAGCAACGTGTCAGCAAGTCAACAACAACCAACAAACCTCTTGATTTTGTTGGTGGGCGCGACAGGGGTCGAACCTGCAAGGATTTCTCCAAAGGATCCTAAGTCCTTCGCGTCTGCCAATTCCGCCACGCGCCCGCGGACCAGGACATCTTCGCTGCGCGGGCAATATTTGTAAACTCTCATGATTGACGCCGGATTGGCCGTCGCAGCCGGGCAAGGCGCGGTGACCAGGCGTGCGCAGACCTGCCAGGGGATCAGGCAAAGCGGCGCCGCGCCTAACCAGCCGATCTGCTCGCGCAGGCTCCACATTTCCTTGACTTCCAGTCTCCGCCGGACCATACACCCGGACCAATAATCAATTCGCTTAGCTCCGACCGGCCATGAACCTGTTCCGACGCAAGAGTGTTGCCGATCTCCAAGCCGAAGCTCTGGCCGACCAGAGTCTGCACCGGGCGCTCGGTCCCGTGAATCTAACCGCCCTGGGCGTAGGCGCTATAATAGGCACTGGCATTTTCGTGCTTACCGGAACCGTTGCGGCCCAGAATGCCGGGCCGGCGGTCGTGCTCTCGTTCGTGCTGGCGGGCCTGGCTTCCATCTTCGCGGCTTTATGCTACAGCGAATTCGCTTCGCTCGTGCCCATGGCCGGCAGCGCCTACACATATGGCTACGCGACGCTGGGGGAGTTGTTTGCCTGGATTATCGGCTGGGACCTGATCCTTGAGTACGCCGTCGGAGCCATCACCGTTGCGATTGGCTGGTCGGGTTACGTCGTCTCCTTCCTGAACGACTTTGGCATTGTTGTGCCGCCGGAGCTTTCCGCCGCTCGTGGCACCCAGTTGATCCAACTCCCGGCCGCGCTGGCCGCGGCCTTGAAGATGAAGGCCGGCTGGACAGCACTCAGCGCGGGCTTGGCGGATCAGGTTAAGGTCCTCGGCACCGACTCCGCCATGCTGCCGCAGGTCACCGCCATCTTCAACCTCCCGGCGGTGCTGATCATCTTCGTTGTCACCACGCTGCTGGTGGTGGGCATCAAGGAGTCTGCCAACTTCAACAACGCCATCGTCTGCGTGAAAGTGGCCGTGGTGCTGCTGTTCATTGCGGGAGCCGCCCGAGCCATTCAAACCGCCAACTGGCACCCGTTCATTCCGGCCAATGCCGGCACGTCAGGTCACTTCGGCTGGTCGGGAATCATGACCGGCGCGGGAATCGTCTTTTTCGCCTACATCGGTTTCGACGCCGTCAGCACCGCCGCGCAGGAAGCCAAGAACCCGCAGCGCGACATGCCCATCGGCATCATCGGGTCGCTGGTCATCTGCACGGTGCTTTACATTCTGGTGTCGGGCATTGCGACCGGCGTGGTTCCTTACGCTCAACTCGACGTGCCGGACCCGATTGCCGTGGCGGCCGACCGCGCGGGCATGGGCTGGATGGGCAAACTTATCAAACTCGGCGCCGTTGCCGGCTTGTCCTCGGTGATTCTCGTTATGCTGCTGGGCCAATCGCGCGTGTTCTACAGCATGTCCCGCGACGGCTTGTTGCCGCCGGTCGTCAGCCAGGTCCATCCGCGCTTTCGCACCCCCTGGATTACTTCGATCGCAACCGGCATCGGCGTAGCGTTCTTCTCGGCCGTTTTCACCGTGCGTGAGGCCGGCAGCCTTTGCTCGATCGGCACGCTGTTGGCCTTCGTCATCGTCTCTGTCGGCGTCCTAGTGCTGCGCGTGCGGGAACCGAATCTGCAGCGCAAATTTACCACCCCGGCCGTGTGGTTTGTCGCGCCCGCCGGGGCTATCTCCGCCCTTGCCTTGATGGCCGCATTGCCGCTCACGACCTGGGCGCGCCTGATCGTCTGGTTCGTAATCGGCATGGTAATCTACTTTGCTTACGGCGCGCGTCGCAGCAAGCTGGCCAACCACCAGCCCAAGGCCTGATTACAAATCTGCTTGCGTTGCCCGGCGGGGCGAATCATAAAGCCCGCATGTCTCTGGGCTTGCATCAAGCGCGATTCCTCATTTGCGTGTTCACTTTTGCCGCAGCCTTCGCTACCGCCCTGGCGGCCAACAATCCCTTTCTCGGCGGATGGGAACTCACCATCCCTGATGGCCGGGCCGGCTGGCTGGGCATTGAAGAAGCCGGCGGACAACTCAAGGCCAGCCTGCTTTGGGGCGGTGGCAGCGTGTTGCCGTTGGAGTCGGCCAGGATCGAGAATGGCCGGTTGGTGCTGACCCGACAGCACTCCTTCGAGCGCAAGAACAAAACCGGCAAGGCCGCCAAAGGCGTCCGCATTGAGACCATCACCGCCACCGTCGAAGACAACATCATCAAGCTCTCCAGCGAAACGCCCCGTGCGAATAGGCTGGGGGTTGACAAAGCCGAGTTCACCGGCCGGCGAAGCAGGCCCATGCCGCCCGCTCCCGATCCCAGCCGGGCAATCTTCGGCGAGCCCATTCGCATCTTCAACGGCAATGACCTCACCGGCTGGCGCCTCGCCGATCCCAATTTGGAGTGCGGTTGGAGCGTGCAGGACGGACTGCTGGTCAACGTGGCGCCTCAACAGGAAGGCAAGCCGCGCAAGCGCTACGGCAACCTGCGTACGGATTGGGAGTTCGAGGACTTCAACCTGACGGTCGAGACTCGCGTGCCCAAAGGTGGCAACAGTGGCATATATCTGCGGGGCATTTACGAGGTCCAGGTGGCCGATAGCTGCGGCAAACCGCCGACCCTGCACGGCATGGGCGCCATCTACAGCCGCCTCCAGCCCGCCGTCAGCGCGGAGAAGCCCGCGGGTGAATGGCAGGCCTTGGACATCACCCTTCTGGACCGGCATGTCACTATCATCCTCAACGGCAAGACGATCATTGCGAACCAACCGCTCCTGGGTTGCACCGGCGGCGCCTTGTGGTCCGATGTCTCCCGACCCGGACCGATTCTCCTCCAGGGCGACCACACCAGCGTTGAATATCGCAACCTCGTCCTCCGACCAGTGCGGAATTAGGCCGCAGTCGAACCAAAGCGAACATCGGGGAGTTGGATTTGGGAGCAACGAAGCGGCGCCCAACGCCGCAGAATTACATTGTCGGCTCTACCAGCGATTCCCGTCCGTCAGGGAGAACAAGCATAAGTTCGCAGATGCGGACAATTCCATCCACATCCGAGCGCTCCGATCTCGGCAAGTCAGCCGCAGGAACCAGGACCCGCAAGCCGGCGGCGGTAACCACTCCCTGAAAGTTCACCGTCACGGTCCTGCCAGTGGCGGCTTTCAACTCTCCGACCGTTTTCCAGGCGCTACCCTCAGGAACCTGAACCTGGAGGTTTCGATGCAATGGGATGACCTCGCGGTCGTCGCCGATGATCTTCACGCCTTGGAGCTGGCGCTGCTTGCCGCCATGAAACTCGATAGCCCACCAAGTGCTTAGCGGCTGCTCTTTGGTGCCTCCGCCGTAGGGCTTGGAAATCCAGGCGGCAAATGGATCAGGATTCCCGTCAATGGCATTCTCCGGGCCGTACTCGGGCGCATAGACCGATTGAGCGGTAACCTTCCCCGCCGCAGTCGGGATGAGTTTGGGTCGCGCCACGGCCTCATGTGAAGTCGGCCCGCGTTGACCCGCCGTGTCCACCGCGCAGACGCGGTAGAAATACGTCGCGTGTGGCTGTGTGCTGTCATCTTTGAACATCATGTGGTCGTAGTCCCCTGCCCGGTGGTCCAGTGGCACATGACCATAGGCGGTCGAACCCTTGACCACCGTCTCCGCATCGGCCACCCCAATGCACGTGGACGAATCCGGTTCAAATCCGGCACGAGTCGAGCGATGAATCTCGTAGCGCCGCACGTCCGACTCGCAGCTTGTGCGGAACAACAGGTTCACAAAATTCTGCGGGCTGATGGGGCTGATCAGGACCGCGCGCAAGCACTCCACGCGCAGGGGCGGCATATTCTGCTCGTCCGATCGGAGCGTGGTGGCGGCAACCGGCGGGGACAGCGGGCCTTCGTTGTTCCAGCGGTCCACCATCGAAACGCGATAATAGTAAGTTGTCGCCGGTTCGAGACGGTTGTTAATCCACCCGCCATAGTGCAACCTCGGTTGATCCACATGCGACGCCGAAATGGGCCTTCCGACCAGGTTCCGCAGCGACGGCGCAAAGTCAGGCCGGGTGCCGCGATAGACGTTGTAGTGGCTGGCCCGGCTGGCGGCGCGCGCGTCAGCCATCCAGGAGAGTTCGATCTGCATATCCGAGCGCGGCCTGGCCTTGAGCGCGGAAAGGACCGGCAGGGAAACCCGGAGTGCGGCGGCCAGGCGAATTGTCTTCACGCCGAACGGGGGCAACGTGAAAGTAACCTCGTTGCCGTTGCTGACCGGCAACTGCGCCAGGCGGTCGTTTTCGAGCAGATCAGTCTCCGTTGCGGCGGTGAGCCGGTCCAGAAACGGCAGCGCGACGGTCGCCGTTGTCTCGGAACCGTGCGTCTCATTGAAACGCGCGATGAATCCGGCGCCATTAGCCTCCGCCGGTTTAAGAGTGCTGCACACTACGTTGGGCTGGTCAATCCGCACGAAGCTCCCATCCGTTCCCAGGCTGCCTTTCTGCTTCCCCGCCACCACTTTGGCGATCAGCGGGTTCAGCACATCCCAGCCGAACTGGTCCGCTCTTCCCGCCTGCCAGCCGCCCGCATGGCTGCGCAGGGACCAGCAGAATCGCACCGGCCCCTGCTGATCCCAGCGGATGTTCACATCAAACATGTTGTTCATGAGGTAGAGATACATCCGGCTGTTGGCCGGGTATTGCATGACCCGCTCGAACTGGCTCTCCTGCCCTGCGGGAATCAGGCACGAACGCGGATGCCCGTATTCGAAGAGAGCAGCATCCGGGCAGGAGACGGTCACTCCGTAGCGGTTGTTGGACACATCGGCGAAATGCCGCGCCGCGTAGTATGCCGTGCAGGAGCCGTCGAACTGGTCGCGAATCGGCTCGGCCACCGCCCCAGGCAGCTCGTGATGAAACCGGAAATCCGGCACGGCAAACGGCAGCGTCACGTAAACCGATTCCTTGTTCAGCACACTGCCGTGAGAGATTCGGCAGGTGCGGCCGGATGGGGCCTTCACCAGATCGAGCACGAAGTCAATGCGCTTCAGGTCATGGTAAAGCAGGACCGCTTGCTCAATCTTGTCCGCCCCAACGGCCGATGCCCGGACGCTCAGGACGTCGGCGACCGGACCGCGGGCAACCGCCACCTGCGCCGACTGCACTCGGTACCACTTCGAGGTGCGGGCGTTCGGACTCTCGTAGCGCTCGTAGAGGTACTCATTGAACTTGTGCGGCGCGCCCTCATCAACCAATTCGACGCCCAGTTGCCGGTCGCGAATGCTGGTGATGGCGCCGGAGGCCCGGTCGAAGGCGATGCGGTAGAACCCATTCTCCAGGCTCGCAGGAGCCGCCGCGAGGGAGCCCTCGGCCAGTGGCGATTCGCGCTCGGCGATTTTGGATTCGTCACTCAGAGCCTCCTCTCGTTGGGGGCTGTCCGTGGCGGGGGAAGCGGCCACGCTGAAGGTCTTGCAGCCCAGGGACGGCACATCGGCGGCAACGAACAAGACGGTGCCATCGGCCAGCGCCTGGTGTGCCACTTCCTTCCCAGTCCTGCCATCGCGCAACTGGAACCGCCGCCCCAATTCCGCGGCAGCCATCCGCACCACATCCGTGCGCGTCCGCGTCAGCGGGTTGAAGACAAGGATGTTTGTGGCGGCCGTTGTCGTCATCATCCCGGCGAGCCTGACCAGGGCGCTCTCGCGGGCGCGGTCGGTAAACTCCTTGGACTCGACCACCATCTCCCGGTTTTCCACCAACTCGGTCTCATACTGCCGCATCCGTTCGGGGTCGCAGTTGATGAAATCTATCGCGTCCGTGTGCTCGTGGTATTGCAGCAGGCGGTGGTAAGCCTGGTAGATGTCCGTCCAGGGATAACCGCCACCCGCCGTGGCCATGGCGATGGTGGAGAACTTCTCGGCGGTGGGGATGGCCTCGCCCTGGCGCCGCGCCAGCGCCAAAAGCCACGCGTCAGTGGAGTCCTGGTCGGCCCACTGGTTGTTGCTGTCCTTGGCGAAAGTCTTGATCCGGGCCGGCTCAGCCTGCCGCATGATCTCTTGGAAAAACATCGCCATCGTGGCTGAAACCAGGCGCGGATACGCGTAACGGGCGTTCCACCGCCGAATCTTCTGCACGTTGTCGAGCGTGATGAGCTGGAAATCCGTTCCATCCTGGCACAGCAGCGTATCGTAAGGCCAATTGCTGCCCAGGCGTGCGATGAGCGACTGGAGGTGATTCTCGCTGGCGTCGCCGAGGTTGTCCCCGGCATAACCGCCGTAGTCAATGGAGCGAACCAGCACCTTGCTCCCGCCGTCCGGCCCCTGCCAATAGAACACCGGCTCCGCCGAAGCCGGCCGCAGACATTGCCCGACGCCGTTATGGCCATGAAACAGATAAGGCACTCCGGCCTCGGCGCAATACGTCGCCAGCGGCCAGGTCAGGCCGATCACATCGTCAATCTGCGCCGTGTTCCCCCGCGCCACGCCGAGCAAATCGGGCGTGTGCCGGCCGCCGAGATAGAAGAGCCGAGCCATCAACTCCTGGCTCATCTGTTCGGTGTTGGCCGTGTTGTGCAGGGCGCCGACCTGGATTCGGCCCTCCCGAATCCGCCGCGCCAGCTCAACTGCATCCGTTTCGCTGTGGCTGCCCAGGAAGCTGGTGATCGGCTCGCTGGTCTCGATCACATACCGAAACTTGCTATCCTCGTCCCAGCCGTCGGTTTCCGCGCAGAACTGCAGCGGGCGCTCGATATTGGCGTGGCGAATCTCGGTGCGCAGCCGGTGCGGGTAGTTGCCGAAACCCAGGTCATGGTGCGAATACGAGACGCAGTAGACCTTCCACTTCTTCTGCGGCCGCCAGCCGAGCTCATGCCGGGCGAGCACCCCCGCCGCCCCCTTCGGCAACAACTCAACAATAAGTTTCGCGGGCGCGGCGAGGTCGGGGACGTGGACGGTGTTGGTTGACCTGCCCGCCGGCACCTCGCCAAGGTCTTCGGTGTGCGCAACGGACCCCAGAGTCATCCTGACCTCCAGGGCGGCGGCGGCGCCGGCATTATTGAGGTGCAGCTTGGCGACCTGCCGCAACGGTTGGCCCGACTCCACCCGGGGAAAGAACGGAGTGGCATCCACCCGCTCGATTGAAATCTGCCCTAGGGCCTCGACAGGACAAAACCAGAGGAACCAGGCCGCCAGCGCAAACCGACAGCCGTTGATAACCCTCGGAAGAACACAGCCTGCGGGATGCAACTCGTTCATGGCGGGCAAGTGTAACGATAGCCCCGTGCAGTTCAACAACAGGGCACAGAAAGTGATCCACCCGGCAAGTTGCTTGCCGGGAAGGCCGCATTGCCTCAAATCCCCGCTGCTTCGGCAAAAGCTGTCGCACCGTCATCACTTGGGCGGCCAACCCGGTTGCTGCTCGCCATCCGGCATCTGAAACCGCCCAGTCCTGGAGGGAAATCCCCCGCCCACAAGGGAGTCTCACCGTATCCTAACCGGATCCACACCGTATCCACACCGTAGATACAGCCTTGACATCCCCGCCAGGCTCAAATGCTGCGCTTATACGGGGGGTAGTCAGCACAAGTTGCTTTTTTACAGCACGTTATGAAGTCCGTTCGGACTTGCGCCCTTCTGTCGGCTGGGAGTCCTCAAGACCAGGGCCAGCGCCGCGCCCAGCAGTAACATGATTCCGCACGTGACAAACGCGTAGGAATAGGACCCGAACAGATCGCGGACCCGCCCTCCAAGGACTGAGCCAGTCACGCCGGCCACCCCAAAGGCGGTGAAGACCAAGCCGTAATTGACGCCCAGGTTGCGAACGCCATAGAAGTCCGCCGTGGCGGCCGGGAAGAGCGTGAAGATCGTGCCGTAGCACAGCCCGGTGCAGGCGGAGCCTAACAGCAACAGGGCGGGAGTTTTATACTGGACGAAGAGAAACATGTTGATCGCCTGCAGGATGGACGCGAGGACCATCGTGTTGGTGCGGCCAATGCGGTCGGAAACGAAGCCGCTCAGAAAGCGGCCGCAGGTGTTGAAAACCGCCACCACCATGACCAGCACAAAGGCGCTGTCCCATTCGGGCGCCTGATCCTGGGCCACCAGTGTGACATTGCCGATTATCAGCAGACCGGCGGAGGCCGACAGCACGAACATGAGCCAGAGCTGGTAGAACTGTCCGGTCCGCAGCATCTCATGCCAGTCCAGCTCGCAGCGCGGCGCGGATTCCGGCCCGGACTGAGCCTCAGTAGCCGCCGTTGGGGCCGGCGCGTAACCGGCGGGTGGATTGGCGAGCAGTTGGGCCAGCAGGGAGACCAGCACAATGGTGCCCAGGCCCAGGATCAGAAATGTCTGCTGAATGCTGGTGATCTTGAGCAGGTAATCGGTCAAAGGCGACATATACACCGCGGCAAGCCCAACTCCGCTCACCACGATGCCGGTGATCAGCCCCTTCCGGGCCGGCGCGAACCATTTGATCGCCGGCGGCGTAGTGGCGCAATAACCCAGCCCGATGCCCATTCCCCCGACCAATCCGAAAGTGACCATCATCAGCCCGTAGGTGTGGACAAAGGAGGACAGCACCATGCCCAGGCCGAAGATGATGCCTCCGAGCATTGCCACATAACGCGGCCCGATCCGGTCTTGCCAGCGCCCGGCGAAGATCATGGTGATCGAAAAGGAAGCGGCGGAGGCGGCAAAAGGCAGCACGGCCTGAGTCTTCGTCCAATGCCACTGCACCGCCAGCGCTTTGCCCATGACACTCCAGGCGTAAAGGGCGCCGATAATCAGGTTGACTCCCAGCGCCGCCAACACCACGGTCCAGCCGCGCATCGGGGGCAGTGTTCGTTCCTGCATATAGGTCGCCGGCGTTGGTCAGTGGACGGTCGTCGAGCTGTTCGGGGCGCAAGCCTACGGCCCAAACCCCCGCCTGGACAATAACATTCCCGGCGTTGACATTGGCCCAATGCCTCTGGCAATCTGCCGTGGCTGGCACGGGTGGGCCGCGATGGGGCCTCAAACCCGGCCAGGCCTTTGCTGGTCGCTCAACATTAAACTCAAACTGATATGAAAAGAATTCCAGCAGTACTAATCGGAGTCTGTTCGCTCTGCGTCCTGTTGTTCTCCCCCGGATGCGCCCCACCCGACTCCTCCCAGCCCGTCAAGATCGGCGCCCTGTTTTCCGTCACCGGCCCTGCCTCCTTCCTGGGCGCTCCGGAGGAAAAGACGGTGCAAATGCTGGCCGAGAAGATCAACGCGGCAGGAGGCGTCAACGGGCGAAAGCTGGAATTGGTGATCAAAGACACCGCCGGCAGCACCGAAAAGGCGGTCTCCTTCGCCAAGCAGTTGATCGAGGAGGAGAAAGTCCTGGCCATTATCGGCCCCTCCACCAGCGGTGAAACCATGCAGATCAAGGCCATCTGCGAAGAAAACCAGGTGCCCCTCGTCTCCTGTGCCGCCGCCGAGACCATTGTCAACCCGGTGGCCAAGTACGTCTTCAAGGTACCCCAGAAGGACAGCCAGGCCGTGACCTGGATTTACCGCACGATGAAGGAAATGGGCATCAGCAACATCGCCATCGTGAGCAGCACCGACGGCTTCGGCGCGGCGGGCAAAAAGCAGCTCGAGGACCTGGCCAAACCGGAAGGCATCACGATTCTCGCCAATGAAGTGTATGACAAGCAGGCGACGGACCTGACCGACGTGCTGACCAAGATCAAAGGCAATTCAAGCGTGCAGGCGGTGGTCAACTGGTCCATCGTGCCGGCCCAGTCCATTGTGGCTAAGAACATGAAACAGCTTGGCCTGAACGTGCCGCTGTTCCAGAGCCACGGCTTCGGCAACCTTAAATATGTCCAGCAAGCCGGCGCCGCCGCCGAAGGAATCCTCTTCCCCGCCAGCCGCTTGCTGGTCGTGGAAGATCTGCCCGCCAACCACCCGCAAAAACAGGTGTTGGCTACTTACAAGAAGGACTACGAGACCCGCTACAAGGAAGACGTCAGCACCTTCGGCGGGCACTCCTACGATGCGCTGATGGTGGTGGTCGAGGCGCTCAAGAATGCGGGTGAGCCCGACCGGCAGAAACTGCGCGACGCCCTCGAGAACCTCCAGGGCTTCGTCGGCACCGCCGGCGTGTTTAACTTCTCCGCCACCGATCACACCGGCCTCGATCTGACTGCCTTCGAGATGCTGACGGTCAAAAACGGCAAGTTCACCCTCTATAAAAAGTAGCGCCGATGATGCCGGCTGGATTTGACGGCACCACGCCCCGGCGGACTGGCCGACCGGGGCTTTTTCCTTGATGCGCGGCCAATGGAAAGCGGAAGCCTAGCGCTGCAGTACCTGCTGTCCGGCGTCACCAAGGGCAGCATCTATGCCGTGGTCGCGATCGGGTTCAACCTGATCTACAGCGCCACGGGCGTCATCAACTTTGCCCAGGGCGAGTTCGTCATGCTCGGAGGAATGGTGGCCGTTACCCT
Organism: Candidatus Paceibacterota bacterium; assembly: GCA_035452965.1. NCBI lineage: Bacteria > Bacillati > Minisyncoccota > Minisyncoccota bacterium. The sequence continues at coordinate 62,163 of DAOTCE010000008.1, forward strand.
GGCGCATTACGTGCCGGTCCCGGTGGCCGTCGCCGGCGCGGTGGTCATTGTCGCGCTGGTTGGCTGCGCGCTCGAGCTGGCGCTGTTCCGCCGCCTGCAGCGGCATTCCGTCCTCCACCTGATCATCATCACCATGGGCTTGTCCATCGTCATCCAGGAAGTCGCGCTGCATATCTGGGACGAAAAGGTGCGTTCACTCCCCTATTTCACTGGCAGCGAAGTCTCCTCCGTCCGGTTCCTGGGCGCGGCGATATCACCGCAGGTCTTGTGGGTGCTGGGCACGGTGGCGCTGGTCGTCCTGGTTCTGCATCTGTTCCTGCGCTACACCCTTCAAGGCCGGGCCATGCGCGCCTGCTCTTCCAGCCCCGAGGCCGCCATGCTCGCCGGCATCAACATCCCCAACATGCGCACCCTCTCCTTCGGCTTGAGCGCCGCCCTGGGCGCCCTGGCGGGTTGCGTCATCTCCCCCATGACGATGACGCACTACGAAATGGGCGCGCCGCTGGCGATCAAAGGCTTTGCCGCCGCCATCCTCGGAGGGCTGGGCAACCCGATGGCCGCCGTCGCCGGCGGGTTGCTCGTCGGGGTGCTGGAGTCCACCAGCGTAAGCTGTCTCCCCGCCGTCTATAACGATGTCACCGCCTTTGTCATCCTGTTGCTCGTGCTCTTCGTCCGGCCGCAGGGGTTGTTTGGCGCGCCGGCGGCGGACACCGTGAGGGAGCACTGATTCGATGCATCGCTGCCGAGAGATTCTTCTCTTCGCCCTCTTCCCCATCGTGGTGGTGGGCGCCCAGCTCGTCATGCGGGCGACCGGAACGGAATACTGCCTCACGCAGCTGACCATGGCGATGTATTACGCCATAGTGGTCATCGGGTTGTGCCTCCTGATGGGGTATGCGGGCCAGGTATCGCTCGGGCACGGCGCATTTTTTGCCATTGGCGGCTATACCTCGGCGGTCCTGACCACGCACGACTTGTCCCGCTTCAAAAGCGCCCTCTGGACCGGCTGGCTGGAGCAGGCGCGCCTGCTCGTCGAGAAGCAGGACCTCTATGGCAACGCATCCCTGACCGTGTCCCCGTGGACCGCCTTTCTGGCGGCCATGCTCGCGACGTTCCTCATCGCCCTGCTCATCGGCTATCCGGCGCTCCGCCTGCGCGGCCATTACCTGGCGATGGCCACGCTGGGTTTCGGCCTGATCGTCAGCAAGATGCTGCTGGGCAGCAATATCACCGGCGCCGCCGACGGCATCAACGGCGTGCCCGGGTGGACGCTGCTGCCGGGGCTGACGGTCACCGGCAAGCGCGCCGCCCGCGTCGAGAACTACTACATCGCTTGTGGCCTGGCCCTGCTCGTGTTGTTGTTCCTGCGCAACCTCATCCGCTCCCGCATCGGCCGCGCGCTGCAAGCCATCCATGACGGCGAAAACGCCGCCAACGCCATGGGCATCAACACCGCCGCGTGCAAGCTCAAGGTCTTTGTGCTCAGCGCGCTGCTCGCGGCGATGGCCGGCGTCTTCTTTACCCATTACACCGGCGGCATCGCCCCCGCCGAAGCCGGTGCCCTCAAATCGGTTCGCTACGTGGCGCTGGCGGCCGCGGGCGGCATGGCCAATCTCTGGGGCGTGGCCGCGATCAGCCTGGCCCTGAATTACTTCTCCCTGCGGGGCTGGTTCGGCAGCTACGATAACGCCGTCTTCGGGGCCATCCTGATCCTGATCATCTCCCTGGCGCCCGAAGGCCCCCTCAAACCCCTCGGCCTTTGGCTCCGGCGCCTCACCGCCGCGCGCGCTCCGAAACCTGACGGCGGGTCGGGTCATCCTTCGTGCAATGCGGAAAGGAGCCCCTGACATGGCGCTGCTTCAAGTCGAGGGCGTCCGCCGCAGTTTTGGCGGGCTGGTCGCGGTGGATGGCGTTTCACTCGCCGTCAACGCGGGCCAGATCAAAGGCGTTATCGGCCCCAACGGCGCCGGCAAGACCACCCTCTTCAACATCATCTCGGGCTTGCTCAAACCGGACGCGGGCCAAATCAAGTTCAAAGACCGCCCGATCACCGGTTTCAAGCCCTACCAGATTGCGCGCGCCGGCATCTCGCGCACCTTCCAGAATCCCAGCCTGTTCCTCCGGATGAACGTGCGCGAGAACGTCATGGTCGGGCGCCACAGCCGCGCGCGCTGGGATTTCATCGGCTGCGGCCTGCGCTGGCCGGGCCAGCGCGGAGAAGAGCGCGCCATTCGCGACGCTGCCCAGGCGCAACTGGAGGGCGTGGGCCTGGGCCACCTCGCCGACCGGCCGGCGGGGGCGCTGCCATTCGGCCAGCGCCGGATGGTCGAGCTGGCCCGGGCGCTGGCCACCGAACCCGAGATGCTGCTTCTGGATGAGCCTGCCAGCGGACTCAACACGCGCGAAAAGGAAGACCTCGCCGACCTGATTGGCAAAATCCGCGACCGCGGCATCACCATCCTGCTCGTCGAGCACGATATGTCCGTGGTGATGGGCCTGTCGGACGACATCCTGGTCCTGCACAACGGCCGCCCCATCGCCGAGGGCACCCCGCAGGTCGTGCAAAACGATGCCAAAGTCATCGGCGTTTACCTGGGCGGCGAACTGCAAGCCGTCACCACCGGCAGAGATGCCTCGCCGATGCGCCCGCTCAATTAGCCCCTCATGCTACTCCAGGTCAAAAACCTCAGTTGCGGCTACGGCAGCCTCGAAGTCGTCCACGGCGCCAGCCTGCATGTCTGCGCCGGCGAAATCGTCGGCCTGCTCGGCGGCAATGGCGCGGGGAAGACCTCCCTGCTCAAGGCCATTATCGGCCTGCTGCCGCCTTGGTCCGGCGAGGTGTTCATTGACGGCCGCCCGACCACCGGCGCCCCCCCGTGGCGCAGCATAAGCAATTCCACCGTGCTGGTGCCCGAGGGCAAGATGATCTTTGCCGAAATGACCGTGCGCGAGAACCTCCTCATCGGCGGCTACCACAATCCCGACCGCGCCCTGCAAATGCAGGCCGTGCTCGACCGCTTTCCCCGCCTGCGCGAGCGCCTGCACCAGGTAGCCGGCACCCTCTCGGGCGGCGAGCAGCAAATGCTGGCCCTGGGCCGCGCCCTCATGGCCCGACCCCGGCTGCTGCTGCTGGACGAACCCTCCATGGGCCTGGCCCCTCTCCTGGTCAAGGAGATCTTTGCCTCAATCCTCAGGATGAAGGACCTTGGCCTCACCGTGCTGCTGGTCGAGCAAAATGCCATCGCCACCCTCCAGATCGCCGACCGCGCTTACGTCATGGAGACGGGCGAGATCGTCCTGGAAGGCGCCGCCGCGGATTTCACCCACAACCCCGAAGTCAAACGCGCCTACCTCGGCAAAGGCAACCGCGAAACCCCGGCCTCGTAGCCCTTGAATGCCAGCATGCATGGACGCCCATCCAACCCATTCAACCCGTCTAACTCGCTTAACTGAGATCCATGAGCACCTTTGACCGCCGATACGAACTGATCTCGCGCGCCGAGCTGGAGCAAATGCAGCTTGAGCGTCTCCAGGCCCTGCTGGCCCGTCTCCGCCGCAACGTCCGCCGCTACCGCGAGAAACTGGGCGACTTCCGCCTCCAATCCCTCGCCGACCTGCCGCGGCTGCCCTTCACCACCCAGGAAGACATGGTGCAGAGCTTTCCCTACGGCATGTTCGCTTTCCCGCTGCGCGAAGTCATCCGCCTGCACTCGACCCTTGGCCCGGACGGCAAACAATTGGTCATTGGCCATACCCGCAACGACCTTGCCCAATGGGGCCGCCTGGTCGCCCGGCAGCTCGCTGCCAGTGGCGTCACCGCTAACGACGTCATCCTTATCTCCTTGGGCGGGCTGACGCAGTCCGGCGCTGTGGGTTATGTCCGGGGCGCCGAACTCATCGAAGCCTCGGTCATCGCCGAAGACCCGCTGCACATTGATTACCAGCTCGCGATGCTCCAGAACTACCGCCCCACCACCCTCATCACCACGCCCACCAACGCCCTCGACCTCGTGCACGCCATCGAGGAGCGCCGCATTGACCCGCAATCCCTTTACCTGCGCACCGTGCTCCTGTCCCGGCCCGTGGACAAGGAAACCCGCGAGCAGCTCGCCGCCGGCCTCTTCGCTGCCATTCGGTGCAACTTCGGCCTGGGCGAAATCCTCAACCCCGGCCTCTGCGTCGAATGCGAGGTCGGCCTGTTCCACATCCACGAAGACCAGTTCCTGGCCGAGGTCTGCGACGGCGAGCTCGTCCTCACCACGCTGGCCCGCGAAGCCATGCCCCTGCTGCGCTACCGCACCCGCGTCGCCGCCGAACTCTGCCGCGACAAATGCGCCTGCGGCCGCACCGGCGTCCTGTTCCAGCCCGGCCCGCGCCTCGACCGCCGTTGCCGCGTCCGGGAAGTCTCTTTCTACGAAGCCCAGGTCGCCGAGGTGCTCGCCAAAACCCGCGCCGCCGGGCTCCGGTTCCACCTCGAAACCTCCGAACGCCAGCTCCAGGTCACCCTGGAACTCTCCGAGGAATACTTTGCCGGCGCCATGTGGCCCGCCATGGACCCCAAACGCGACATCGAGTCCGAACTCTTGGCCCGCCTCGGCATCCAGGCCGAAGTCCGTTACATCGCTCCGCAGTCCCCGCCGGCTTGAAGCCGCGTTGCGTCGCGGCGCTGACCTGCTCCATCGGCAGGATGGTAATCAAGCCGGCTGCTGCTGCGTCAGGCAGTGCACGGTGCCCCGGCCCAGCACCAGGTCCACGGCGTGCAGGCCCACGACGGGGCGGTCGGGGAAAAGTTCGGCCAGGATGCCAAGGGCGACGCGGTCGTTGGGATCGTTGAAGGTGGGCACGAGGACGGCGGCGTTGGTGATGTAGAAGTTGGCATAGCTGGCGGGCAGGCGGCGGCCATCGAAATAGAGCGGCGCGGGCATCGGCAGCGATACTATCTCCGGGCGTGAGCCGTCCTCCAGCCGCAGGTCGCCAATGCGTTCCCAGTTCTCGGCGAGCGGACGGTAGTTAATGTCCGTGCGGCGGGTTTCCTTGATGAGCACAACGGTCTTCGGGTTGACGAAGCGGCAGATGTCGTCAATGTGGCCGTGAGTGTCGTCGCCCGCCGGCCCGGCGGCCAGCCAGAAAATGTGGGTCACTCCCAGATAGCGCTTCAGGGTGTCCTCGATGTCCCGCCGTCCCAGCCCGGGGTTGCGCACTTGCACTTTCGGATCGAGGTAGCACTGCTCCGTGGTCAGCAGCGTCCCGCGGCCGTTGACTTCGATGCCGCCGCCTTCCAGAACGAAGGCTCGGCCGTTGCAGCGGGCGTGGAATATATGCTTGCGGAACCGCCTGGCTGCGGTTTCCGGAACGCGCCGGTCTTTCTGCCAGTCATCGTGCCTGGCCCAGGCGTTAAAGTGAAAGTGCACGATGGCGGTCTCACCCCGCGCGCCGCGCCGCACGAAGGTCGGGCCGGTATCGCGTATCCAACCGCGCTCGGTGGGATGGGTGATGAACTGGACGCGGCGCAGGTCGGCGCCGGCGCGCGCGAGATAGCTGCGCGCGAGCTTCGCGTCAGCCTTGCCGTTGACGAGGAGGCGGACCCTTTCGCCCGGGGCGATCTTGCGAACGATTTCCCCATAGACCCAGCGCACGGTGCCGACCTTGTCAGGCCAGTCAACGGAATTATGCGGCCAGGCCAGCCAGGTGGCTTCGTGTTTCTCCCACTCGGCCGGCATCGCAAACCCCAGTGCGGCGGGTGTCGAGGGCGCCTTGACTCCAGTCTTGTGTCTAGTCGTGCCCATACAGAAGCGAACTAAAGATGGACACAGATGCGCGCGGATTCTGCGGGCCGGACTGCGGAGTGGCATTGCACGGCCGCGGGCCGCTATCGAGGCGCGGTTCAGTATCGTTCCTATCTGCGTCTATCTTGATTTGGCCAGTAACAGGCATGGTTTGTGATATCGTGCAACGGCGACCGCCTTAGACTGCCCGGAAAACGGTTCTAATGCAAAAGCAAAAGCGCCCGGGCCGTCTCAATCAGCCCCGCCGGGAGCCGCGACGATGGTTGACACGCCCCGACCTTGCAGTCTAATTAGCTGCGACGCTGCCGCGCGAAGTATGGACACCGACAAGACGCAAAAGCCCTTTCCCTGGGGGACGGCGATCATCGCCGCCGCCGCCGTAATCATCGCCGCCTTCGCGCTGGTCGCCTATCTCAAGACCGCGCGCGGGGTCAAGGATACCGTGGACAAGGTGATTGGCACGGTACCCGAGATTGCGCGCAACTTCATGACGGGCAACATCACGCATACGTTCCGCGAGAGCCTGCCCCGCATCACCTCCACCAAGGGCGACATCCTCGAACTCGCGGTCTTCCGCTGCGACGAGACCTTCAAGCGCACCGATGAAAAGTGGGCCGGCTGGGGCTGGGTGTATTTGGGAACGACTGTCGCGGAGATTCGGGTGCCGGTCTCCTTCCGTTACCACTTGCGACTCTCCGACCCCTGGCGGCTGGCGGCGCGCGACCAGGTCTGCCTGGTGCTGGCGCCCCCCATCCGCCCAAGTCTTCCGCCAGCCATCCACACCGCCGAGATGGAACGGAGGGCGGAGAGCGGCTGGGCCCGCTTCGACAAGAACGAGCAGCTCGAAACGCTCGAACGGAGCATGACCCCCTTGCTGGAGCAGCGAGCAGGCGACTCTGCCCACCTCCAGCTTGTCCGCGAGGCCTGCCGCCACTCGGTCGCCGAGTTTGTGCAGAAGTGGCTGATGCGCGAGGGCCAGTGGCAAAAGGACAAATTCACCTCCATCGTGGTGCTTTTCCCCGACGAAGCCGCCATATCCTCCGACCAGGACCTGCTGCGCTTCCGCCACGAGCCGACCCTGCGGCTGGAAAAGAACTGATTGCGGGGAGTGCCCGGCGCTACGCCAAATCCACCGGGTCAACGTCAACAGCCAGCGAGACATCTTCCGGCAGCGCCAGCGAACGCGTTAGTTGCGCCAGCCGCTGGCTCAGGGTGGCCATGCGCAGGGCCCGCAGCATAATCTGGTAGCGATAGTAGGTCTCGGCCCGGAGCAGCGGCGCGGGCGCGGGGCCGGCCATGATCAGGTCTTTGATGCCGCCCACTGCCTTCTCCAGCTCGTGCTTCAGATGCTCGGCGGAGAGCCGCACCTTCTCCTCGTTGCGGCCCTTGAGCGTCAGCAAGGCAATGCGGCTGACAGGCGGATATTTCAACGGCTCGCGAAACTCGAGTTCCTGTTCATAGAACCCCTCGAAGTCATGCCGCCGGGCAAATTGGATCGCCGGATGAAACGGCGTGAAGGCCTGGACAAAGACCTCGCCCTCGATGTCGCCCCGGCCTGCGCGCCCCGCCACCTGAGTGAGCAGTTGAAAGGTCCGCTCCCCGGCGCGGAAGTCTGGCTGATGCAGCGCCAGGTCGGCGTAGATGATCCCGACCAGCGTGACGTTCGGGAAATGCAGCCCTTTGGCGATCATTTGCGTGCCGACGAGTATGTCAATCTTGCCGGTGCGGAAATCGCCCAGTATGCGGCGGTAATCCTCCTTGCGTTTCAGCGCGTCGGAATCCATGCGCACGGTGCGCGCCTGCGGAAAGAGCTTGGTCAGCGTGGCTTCAACCTTCTGGGTTCCCAGACCGGCGTAGCGGATCGCCGGGTTGCGGCACTTCTCGTTGGGGCAGGCGGCTGGCACCGGGGCTACATGGGCACAGATGTGGCAGCAGAGCTTCTGTTCGTGGCGGTGGTAGGTGAGCGAGACGCTGCAATTGGGGCATTCGGCGGCGTAGCCACAGAGGGGGCATTGCAGGGAAGTGGAGTAGCCGCGCCGATTCAGGAACAGAATGACCTGCTCCTTCTGCTCCAGGCGCCGGGCAATCGCTTCCTTGAGCTGCGGCGAGAAGATGGGAATTGCCTTCTCCGGCCGCGCCGTTTGCCGCATGTCCACAATCCGCACCACCGGCATTTTCTTGTTGTCCGCCCGCTCGGGCAACTGGAGCAGGGTATACTTGCCCTTGCCGCAGTTGTAGTAGGTCTCCAGCGAGGGAGTCGCCGAGCCCAGCACCACAACCGCCCCTTCCATCTGGCCGCGCACGATAGCGACGTCGCGCGCGTGGTACCGGGGCGCCTCCTCCTGCTTGTAGCTGTGCTCGTGCTCCTCGTCCACAATGATGAGGCCAAGCGGCTCGACCGGCGCGAAGATGGCCGAGCGCGCGCCGATGGCGATGCGCGCCCGGCCCTGGCGAATCTTGTGCCACTCGTCATGCCGCTCCCCGGCAGATAAATGGCTATGCAACACGGCCACCAGTGTCCGCAGCGGACCGGAGCTGAACCGGGCCTTGAAGCGCTCGACCGTTTGCGGCGTGAGCGAGATTTCCGGCACCAGGACAATCGCGCCTTTGCCTTGTGCCAGCGCGTGGGCGATGGCTTGCAGATAGACCTCTGTCTTGCCGCTGCCGGTGACGCCGTGCAGGAGAAAGGTCAAGGAGCGCGGGACAAGGGAAGCGGCCGCGGGAAGTGCCGGGATGCACCCATCCTCGGGCGCAGCAGGCCCCGGCCCGCCCGGGGACGGACGCACCCCGCCAGTACTGCGAGACTGCGCCTCGATTGCGTCCTTTGTGCCTCCGTCCATTGCGTCCTTGATGACGGTGAGGGCTTTGGCCTGCGCCGGGTTGAGCGTCAGTGGTAACGTGGGGAGAATGTGTTCGTGCGCATAAGGGTCGCGCTCGACAATCTCCGGCGCAACCGTAGCTAAGCCGCGGTCCTCCAGGTGGCGGACCGTGGCGGCGGTGGTCTTTGCCAGCGTCAGCAACTCGCGGAGTGGCAGCGCACGCCGCGCTTGGAGGATGCGCCAGACTTCCTTCTGCCGCTTGGGCATCTTTGGCGCCTCGCCAGGGAGCGGCACGGCGCGGACGTGCAGACGCTCACGCCAGTTGACCTGCTCATGGCGGACGGCGACCGGCAGGACGCTCTTCAACGCCGTCTCCGGCGCGCAGCAGTAATACTCACCTATCCAGCGGGCAAGTTTGAGGATTTTAGGCGTAACCAGCGTCTGCGCGCCGATGACTTTGAGGATGGGCTTGAGAGTGGCGCGTTCCGACTCCTCGGCCAGCCCGGTGATACACCCCAGCACCTTGCGCGAGCCGAACGGCACCTGGACGCGGCTGCCGACTTCGACCTGGTCCGCCAGTTCGGGCGGAATGTAGTAATCGAACTCCTTGCGGAGGGCGATTTCCAGGGTGACGCGGGCGATCATCGAAATATCTGTACCACTCGCCCGGGTCGGTTCCAATCAGCAAAATGCGCTTTGACCGGCGTGGGCCGCGACTCTACGCTCTCCGCGTGGAAAAGGGAATCGCCAGCACCGCCGGGCTGTTGCGCGCGCGCATCCTGCTGCGCCTGCCGCTGCCGCGGTCGTTGACCCGCTATTTGGGGCGGATGCTGTTCCGTTTCCTCTTGACGCTGCAGGGGCTGGGCTCCTTTGCCTTGATTACACTGGGGGTGATGATCAGCCGCTTCCGCGTAGCGCGGCAGGTGATCCGCCCGCTGGTGTTCGAGCAAACGGCCCGGGCCGGGCTCTGGCTTATGCCGATGTTTACGTTTATGGCCGCGGCGCTGGGCCTGGTCGTCATTGGCCAGACTGTATCGTGGCTGGCGCCGGTCGGCGCCATCAATTACCTGGGCACGGTCATGGTCGTGGTGGTGGTGCGCGAACTGGGCCCGCTCGTGACAGCCCTGCTGGTACTGGCGCGCATTGGCACGGCCAACGTGGTCGAACTGGGCACCGCCCGGGCATTGGGCGAAGTCGAGGCGCTGGAGGCGCTGGGCATTGACCCGGTGCATTACCTGGTCGTGCCGCGCGTGGTAGGCATGGCTCTGGGTGTCTTCTCGCTGACCGTTTATCTGATCCTCGGGGCTCTGCTCAGCGGTTATCTCTGGGCATTCGTGCAAGATGTTCCCCTGCGCCCTGACGACTATTTTCGCCAACTGGCCAGCGCCTTGAGTGGAGTGGATTTCGCCCTGCTGGCCATCAAGACCTTCCTGTTCGGTTCCATCATCGCGCTGGTGACCTGCTACCACGGCCTCGCGCAGCCTCTGCGCCTTGAAGAGGTGTCCGACGCGACCGTCGCCGCCGTCGCGCAAAGCATCATTGCCTGTGTGCTGGCGGACGCCCTGTTCATCATCATTTACCTCGTGACTTGACGACTCCCGTTCCAGCCCAGCCGGGTGTTCCGGCGATTGAGATGGCCAACCTGGCCTTCGGGGCGATGGCCGACGCGGAAACCACGGTCGCCGAGGACATCAACTGGACCGCCAACCCCGGCGATTACTGGGCCATTGCCGGGTTGCACGGCGCGGGCAAGAGCGATTTCCTCATGCTGGCCGGCGGCTTGATTCCACCCCAGCGGGGTGAATACCGATTCTTCGGGGAACAAATGCCCATTTTCGATGATGCCCGCCTCCACACGCGGCTGCGCCTGGGAATGGTGTTCGAGGGCGGACATTTGTTTAATCGCCTCACCGTTCTGGAGAACGTCGCGCTGCCCCTCCGCTATCATCAGAACCTGGGGAAAGCCGAGGCGGCGGTGGCGGTGGAGGAGTTGATGGCATGCCTGGAGTTGGAACCCTGGGCCCACCGGCTGCCGGGCACACTGGGCCGCGGCTGGCAGAAACGCACCAGCCTGGCCCGCGCGCTCACGCTCAAGCCGGAGGTGTTGCTGGTGGACAATCCGCTGGCGGACCTGGACCCGCGGCACGCAGGCTGGTGGATCAACTTCCTGGATCAGTTGTCCAGAGGCCACCGGCTGATGCAAGACCGGCCGGTCACGCTGGTGGTCACCACGGCTGATTTCCGGCCTTGGAAACAGCACGCGCGCCAATTCGCGCTACTGCGGAACCGCAGCCTTCAGGTGCTGGGCGACTGGGCGCAGGTGGCCGCCGCCACCGAGGACCATGTGCGGGATTTATTGACGGAAGGAACCCAAACGGAGTAATCAAAAGCCGGAATGGCCCTCCAAGACCTGACACCGCAATTGCGCACGCGCCTGAGCCGCATGGAACGGGCGGTCGGCTGGTTTGTGGCCCTGGCGATGGCGCTGCTGGTGTTCGGCTTCGCCTATTACGTCTACCACACAGCCGAGCGCAAAGGGTGGTTCCTGACCAAAGCCCCTTATTACACCTTCACTGATCGCGCCACCGGGCTCAAGGTCGGGGACCCGGTCATGCTGATGGGCCTGACAGTAGGGCAGATTACCCGCATGGAACCCATGCCGCCCGAGGAGTTTCAGCACAACATCTACGTCGAGTTCGAGATCAAAGATCCCTATTACGGTTATCTCTGGACGGTGGGCTCGCGGGCCAAGGTGACGACCGCTGACTTGCTGGGCAAACGCGTCCTGGAGGTCACCAAAGGCACCGGCGGCTACCCAACCTACATCTTCTACCCGTTGCGCGAGGTAACCCTGTCGGAAGCGCGCGGCCTGACAGACGCGTCCAACTGGCTGCTGGCGCAGGAGGTCTGGGACGAAGCCAACACCAACCTGCTGGCCAAAGCCAAGACCCCGCTGGGCAACTTCGCCGCTCTGGCCGCCGCCGGCTGCACGAACCTGCTCATTATGAACACCGCTGAGCAACGCAAGACCATGACCGGTGTGTGGAACGACGAGGAAGGCCGTTACGACTCCTACACACGGAAAAGCAAACCCTATCCCTTGCTGGCGGATGAATCGGCGGCGGTCACCGAGCGGCTGGAGAAGCTGGTGGACGAGATCGAACAGGCCCTGCCGAATATCCTGCGGCTGACCAACCAGCTTGCGGCGGTGCTCTCCAACAGCGCGAGCCTGACCTCCAATCTCAATACCGCGGCCTTGGGCGTCCAGCCGTCGGTCAGCAACATCGCTGCTCTCACCGCGCGGCTGAACCAGCCCGGCGCGCTGGGCGAGTGGTTGTTGCCGACCAACATTAGCCGCCAGCTCGAAGGCACTCTCGGCACCGCTGACACGACCCTCGCCCGTGTGGACACCAATCTGACCGCGATCGCCGAGAACCTTGGCCGTTCCCTCGACAACCTGGCCAACCTGACCAGCAACCTCAACAGCCAGGTAGAGGCCAATACAAACATCCTGGGCGAAATCTCGCGCACGATTGTGGATGCCGACACCTTTATCCAGGGCCTCAAACGCCACTGGCTCCTGCGCTCGGCGTTCAAGGTTAAAGACACTAACGGGCCGTCAGCTACCGCGCCCGGACCGCTGCGCTCCCCGAAGGATACCGGGCGGCGCTAACGGTCACTCCTCAAGGGGGGTTCCGTTGCTCAAGGAAGGGACGGCGGATTCGTGCCCTTCAGGCCAGAACCAGCAGGCAGACCAACCCGCAAACGCACAACAGCAGGAAGCCGACGACCACGCCGTCAACCAGGCCAAAACGCGCTTGCTCCGAGTGGTTCGACGGAACAACGGCCGCTTTGATGTAATCGCCGCCCTTCCGGTTTGCCGTGTAAACGATCGCACTCATGCCTGTTCGCCAGCATTCCGCGGGCCATGGCTTGCGCCGGTTTCGCCGGCAGATGCGTCACCGCGCTTTTCTTCCAAAACCGGGATTTCGGGCGCGCGCGCCCAAGTCTTAAAACTGGACATGCCGCGGCGGATCATGAGTCGGGCGCTGGAGCGGGGTCCGGGGCGCCTGCAACCGGAAGGGCACCAGCATTGGGGGATGCATGAGATGAGCTTCAAAGCCACCGGCTGCAGCATTCGCAAAGTCGGCCTCTATCCTTGGCGGATTGCGGAGCTGGATCGCTAATTATCGCAGTCTATTCATACAGTCCCTTGTTCCTGGACCGAATCGCTGCCCCGGTGCGGCAACGCTGCGACACCCGTTATGCCCCTGTGTGTATCCCATGGGGAGCGATCCCCATGGGATACACACCGTAGTCCCGCCGGATAGGCGCCGCCCCAGCGCCGTAGCTGGCTTGGCTGGAAGGTGCCTCAGGCTTGGGGGACGGACGGAGCCAGTCGTAAGGGCGGCAGTCGGCAGGCGTGGCTGGAGACACCCGGCTTGCGGCGTATCCCTTGAGCCTACCAGCCTGGCGAGACTATTCTAAACGATAGTGGCCAAGTTGGATTCTGTGCCAGAGGCAGGCAATTCGTTAGTGAAATCGCGAAATCACGAATTGAGGATTAAGGTGTGGATCAACCGAGCTTCTGGGCACGCAGCCTGGCGATTCGCTCTGCGAACGGCGGGTGGGTAGTCAGGTAATCTCCTGCAACGACGCTGACGTTCTGCACTGAGCTCCCCCGCGCAAGTTTCTCCAGCAGGCGCACCCCTGCCAGCGCGTCACCCCCGGCGCTTCCGACCAGTGCCGCGGCAAATTCATCTGCCTCCAATTCGTCCTCCCGGGAGAAGGCACTGCTCAAGAGTTGCCGCCCTGCCTTGCTCAGCCACGCGCTGGCGGCATGCCTTCCAGGGAGTTGGCGAAGCAGCAGCGAAAGCGCGGCGTCTTTGACAATCCGATTGAGGGTGTGCCGCAGGGCGATATGCGCCATTTCATGGCCGAGCGCGAAAGCGATTTCATCCCTTTGCCCCTGGCACAGCTCCAGCAGCGACCAACTCACAAACACAGGCCCGCCCGGCAGGGCTACCGCACTCGGCTCCCGCTCCGCCGTGACCCGGACAATGAAGGGGATCCTCCGCTCCTTCATGTTTGCCGCCAGCCAGCGCCCAATGTGAGCCGCAAACGTGGTGGTTTCATTCTCCCGAACCAAAGGGACCCGTTCCAGGAAAGCCGCCGCCAGGTCGCGGCCCAGCCGTATTTCAGCCCGCAACGAGTCTTCCTCTGACCCGCCTACGAGATCAAAGGCGTTCTTGGCCTGCGCGGCTTTCCGGCCGAGCGTGTATCCGATCGCCTCAAAAAATGTTCGCGACACGGCACGTTTCCTGGCGACCTGCCAGCTTGCCCCGGCCAGGTTGGAACCAGCCAGGGATCACGGCGATAACTTCGTTTGCGCTAAGTTCCACGACTATGATCGTTGCACCCAATCTCACCTCTGGGCAAGCCGCCATTCAGGTTTCCAATGGTCGGGAGACTAAATCCGTCGGCTTCCCTCCTTCCGGAAGCGGCGCGAGATCTGACGCATCGGGGGTCGAGAACGGGTCAGGGAATGACGGCGCGATAGTAACGCCGGGGTGCATTGGCTGGTTCCACGAACTGAAACTTGTTCGTGCCCGATACGTTGGTAGCCATGGGCTGCCACACGCTCGATTGCATGTTGGTAGTGGCCTCGACCACGTAGGTTTGGCCGGGGGCCGCCTCGACCGTAATCTGGACTGAACTGTCGGCACAGCGGGCGATATTCGTGAAGCACGGAGGACGCCCGGGCTCGACTACAATGTGCTCGAGAAAATCACCCGCCGCCACCCCCGCCGGGACGGTGTAACCGTTGACAATCAGACTATTGCTCAGGACAGTGTCAGGGCCGACGGTGGAGGCATAAAGGCCCCACCATTCCGAGGAATACCCGTCGAAATTCTCGCCAACCCGGTAAACAGTCGAGACATCCGGGCGGCCTTGTGAAACATGGCAATCCAAGCCGAGATCCGCGACCTGACGCGGTGTGCGGTTGGTCAAGTCCGGAATTGCATCTTCTCCGAACCGATGGAACAGCCGGTTAACCGGGTACAGGTGAAGGTAGAGTTTCTTGGCCTGCCACGGCGGCAGCCCGGCCAGGTTCGGCGCGGCGGCTCCCGGGTCGGCGGCCACAAAGAACGCGTTGGTTGCCACATACGCGGTTGCGCGATGATTGTCGTGGCCGTATTCGCCCTTTGTGTCGTGACTGATGATAACTTCCGGGCGATAGCGGCGAATCTGCTCGGCGAGATAATGGATCGCCCTGAGCTTCCCGGCCTGAACGTCGCTGCCGTCGCCTTGGAGTACTCCGTCGGCCCAGTAATCCCAAGTGGCGTCAATCGTATTCCTATAAGGATTGGGATTGAGGCTTTGCGAAGGCACATCGCGGAACCGCGGGAAAAGCGGCTCATAGCGCAGGCCGTAGGTCCAGGCCGCACAGCGGAGTTCTTCCTCGCGAACCGTCAGGTTGGATGGAATCCAATCGCCGCTGGTCAATGACACCAACAGCGTCGGAAGCCGCCTGGCGGCGCTGTAATACGTCAGCGCCCCACCGAAGAAGATCCCTTCGTCATCCGGGTGGGCGTTCACTGCCATGATGACAATCTTGTCAGGCGGCGGTTCCCACGGATAATCGGCCATCAATCGGAATTCACTGAGCGCCAGGAATGCTCCCGTAACCGTGGCAATCTTCAAGACGGTCGTGACGCTCGCGGGCTTCATTCGCTGTCCCAGAGCCTGAACACTTCGGGCGGACATGCAAGTCCACAATTCGAGCGAATCACTCAAACACTCAGTTCGACGGATAAGCCGGACACCCGGGGAACTTGCCGCTAGATCGGCGACCTCATGCCTCCCCCTTAAGCGTGGCTGAGCGCAATATCCTTGATCCGCGTCGCGAGCGAACGCAGAGTCAGGACGACAACAGCAAGCTAAACAACAACCGCGTATGGATTCCAAGTCTGAGCATCTTGAAAACCGACGAAACCGCTTTTGTCCAGTCTATCCTGCGCTACTCCTATTCCTGACAATTGGTTTACCTCCCGCTCTGCACGCAGCGGTCGCGAACAGCCGTCCGAACATCCTCTTCCTCTTCGCCGACGACCAGCGGGCTGACACCATTGGCGCCTGGGGCAATCCACATATAAAGACACCAACCCTGGACAAGCTGGTTGACGCAGGATGCAGCTTCCGGCGCAATTACATCTTTGGTGGCAATAGCGGTGCGGTTTGCATGCCGAGCCGGGCCATGCTGATGAGCGGGAGATCCTGGTTCCAGGTAGATACCAAGAAGATCAGCGATGCAAAGTTGATGCCCGAGCTGCTCAAGGAAAACGGCTATGTAACCTTCGGCACCGGCAAATGGCACAATGGCCAGGAATCCTGGCTGCGGGCATTCCAGCGGGGAAAGACGGTGATGTTCGGGGGCATGTCCGACCACTCCAAAGTCCCAGTGCAGGACCTTGGTTCGGACGGCAAGCTCACTCCCGAGCGCACGGGTGAGAAATTCTCCAGCGAGCTGTTTGCCGATTCGGTGATCGAGTTCCTCAAGAACCACGACGGCCAGAGGCCATTCTTCGCTTATGCAGCCTTTACCGCGCCGCACGACCCGAGGATGCCGCCGCCCCGGCAGCTCAAGTTCTATTACCGCAACAAACCGCCGCTGCCACAGAACTTCCAGCCGCAATTCCCCTTCGATAACGGCCACATGACCAAGTGCCGGGATGAGAACTTGGCGGCCTGGCCCCGCGCCGAGGCGGTGATCCGCGACCAACTGGCCGAATACTACGGTATGATCACCCACTTGGACCGCCAGATCGGGCGCATCCTCAAGGCCCTCAAACAGAGCGGCATGGCGGACAACACGATCATCATCTATTCCGCCGACAATGGCTTGGCCCTCGGCAGCCATGGGCTGCTGGGCAAGCAGAACGTCTTCGAGCACAGCATGCGCGTGCCGCTTATCTTCGCCGGTCCGGGCATTCCGGCCGGCAAATCCATGCAGGCATTCACCTACCTGCTCGACATCTTCCCGACCGTCTGTGACGTCACCGGCGTCAAAGCTCCGGATCGGATCGAGGGCGAGAGCCTTCGCCCATTGTGGGAAGGAAGAAAAGAGAAGGTCCGCGATTCAGTATTTCTTCCCTATATCCAGATTCAGCGTGCGGTCCGCGATGAGCGATGGAAGCTGATCGCCTACACCCAGGTCGGTCATCTCCAGTTATTCGACCTGCAACGCGATCCGGAGGAACAAACCAACTTGATAGACTTGCCGCAACATGCGGGAGAAACCCGACGGCTCCTCGCCTTGATGAAAGAATGGCAGGCCCGATTCGGCGACACGCTCGAAGTGCCGGCGGCCAGCAAGCCGTTCAAACCAATAGACCTGACCGGCAAGCAGCGCACGCCCGATCAGTGGCAACCCGATTGGATCCTGAAGAAGTATTTCTGAGACCAGAGGCAGGCGGGCTTAGGCTCGAGCCAGGCCGTAATGTCGCTCCCCCAGTTGGGAACCCAAACCACTGAAACTGGAGCGGGTGATGGGAATCGAACCCACGTGGCCAGCTTGGAAGGCTGGAGCTCTACCATTGAGCTACACCCGCGTCGCACTGGAGATGAATGGTAACCGCGAGCGGCGCGATGTCAACCCCCAGCCCGAGCTCCCAAGCCCCCAGGGCGGCTGGAACGTCAAAGCTTGAACTCCGAATGCGTGGCTGTAATCTGCGGCCCCATGAATTCGCTGCTGCTGACCAGCGGACGGGTCATTGACCCCGCCAACCATTTGGACGCCCGCGCCGATTTGCTGATTTGCCAGGGGAAGATTGCCGCCGTAGGGCCAGACGCAGCCGCCAAGGCTCCCGCTGACGTCGAAAGGATGGATGTCAAGGGGTTGGTGGTTTGCCCGGGGTTGATTGATTTGCATGTCCATTTGCGCGAGCCCGGACAGGTGGCCAAGGAGACCATTGCCACGGGCACTGCCGCCGCTGCGCGCGGCGGGTTTACGTCGGTGGTCTGCATGCCCAATACTTCGCCGGCGATTGATAATGCCGGGACGGTGGCTTTGATCCACGAGCGTGCCAGGGAGCAGGGAGTGGTCAATGTTTGCGTCGCCGGTGCCATCACCAAGAGTCTCGCGGGCGAAGAACTGGCGCCGATCGGCTCGCTCAAAAGGGCAGGGGTGGTGGCGATTACCGATGACGGGCATTGTGTGCAGAATAACGAGTTGATGCGCCGGGCGCTGGAATATGCGAAGATGTTCGATCTGCCGGTAATGGACCATTGCCAGGATTACTCCCTGGTAACGGAGGGCGTGATGCGCGAAGGCTATTGGAGCACGGTGCTGGGCCTGCGTGGCTGGCCAGCAGCCGGAGAAGAGATGATTGTGGCGCGGGATATCCTACTGGCTGAAATGACGGGAGCGCGCGTGCATTGCCAGCATGTCAGCGCGGCGGGCAGCGTGCAGTTGCTGCGCGAGGCGAAGAAGCGCGGCGTGCCGGTGTCCGGCGAAGCTTGTCCGCATCATTTTACGCTCACGGATGCGGCGGTGGCTGGCAGCGAGAAATTCTTCGCGACAGATGGCAAGGCCGTTTTTGGTTTGGATTCACGCCGCGGTCCGCTGCCGAGCTGGCCGGTGTATGACACAAACTTCAAGATGAATCCCCCGCTTGGATCGGCGCGTGATCGGGAAGCCATTCTCGAAGGGCTGACCGACGGCACCTTGGAGGCCATTGGCAGCGACCACGCGCCGCATTGCGACTACGAGAAAGACGTGGAATTCGACTACGCGCCGTTCGGCATCACCGGCCTGGAAACCGAACTGGCCCTCTCGCTGATGCAGCTTTACCACACCAATCGCCTCAGCCTGGCTGATGTGATCGCGAAGCTTACGGTCGGGCCCGCCAGGCTCCTGCGCCTGGCAAGCGGGACGCTAAGCGTCGGCGCGGTGGCCGATGTGACGGTGTTTGACCCGAACCGCGACTGGGTATTTGAGCGTGCAAACACCGCGAGCAAGGCTTCGAACAGCCCCTTCTATGGCTGGCCGCTGCGCGGCAAAGCGGTTGCCACGATTGTAGCTGGCCGGAAGCTATGGGCCGAGAACGCTACACTGGCACCGGCGTGACTGCGTGCTGATGGCTTTGGAATGAACGCTATTTTGGCTCTGGAAGACGGCTCGGTGTTTCACGGCACTGGTTTTGGCGCCCGCGCCTCGGCCTGTGGAGAGGTTTGTTTCAACACCTCCATGACCGGCTACCAGGAAATTCTAACCGATCCCTCTTACAAAGGCCAAATTGTCACGATGACCTACCCCCTCATCGGCAATTACGGCGTCAATCGGCGCGATGTGGAATCCTGGTGCTCGCATGTCGCGGGATTTGCCATTCGTGAACTCTCGCCCGTCGTCAGCAACTGGCGCGCGGAGATTTCGCTGGCGGAGTACCTTGAGCAGAACGGTATTCCAGGCATCGAAGGCTTTGACACCCGGGCGCTGACCCGGAAACTTCGTGTGCGCGGGGCGCTCAAAGGGTTCATTTCGACGGAAGGAACCAGCGCCGCGGAGGCGGTGCAACGAGCCAAGGATTGGCCAGGTTTATTGGGCGTTGACTACGTCAAGGAGGTGACCCACAAGGAGCCATTTCTCTGGGATCAGAATGAAGAGCAGAGCGCGAACTTCAAGCTGGCCCGTGGGGCTGACGCAGCTACAGCACACGAGCCCCTCCCAAAGGCGGACATGCCGATTGTGGCGTATGATTACGGCATGAAGTACAACATCCTGCGCCGGCTGCGGCAGCATGGTTTCAAGACCCAAGTGGTGCCGGCGACAGCCACGGCCGCCGAGGCGTTGCAGTTCAAGCCGGCAGGCATTTTCCTTTCCAACGGGCCGGGGGACCCGGCGGCGCTCGGATACGCTGTTCAAGCTGTCAGCGACCTAATCAAGACCGGCCTGCCGATCTTCGGGATATGCCTTGGCCACCAGATTCTGGGGCAGGCGTTCGGCGGGAAGACCTTTAAACTGAAGTTCGGCCACCGGGGCGGCAACCAACCCGTCAAGGACTTGGAATCCGGCAGGGTCGAGATTACCGCGCAGAACCACGGGTTTGCGGTGGATCCAAGGACGCTGCCGGCGGATGTGGTTGTGGATCGCATCAACCTTAACGATCAGACCGTCGAGGGCATGCGCCACAGAACTAAATCCATCTTCTGTGTGCAGTATCACCCGGAGGCGTCGCCGGGGCCGCACGACTCCACGGGCCTGTTTGCCCGGTTCCGCGCGATGATCGAGAAGCGTTGACTCAGGCATGGCGATGCTGACAAGCTGAGCACAGTGGCCCGGCTATTCTTGCATCTCACGTTTGCGTTTGACTGTGACTGGTCAGTAATGATAATCACGGCACTGAACTGAATTATGGCCAAACTTGTTGTCCTCAGCCCGGGAATGACGGGACGCAGCCAGGAGTTGAAGCTGGACAAGACCACTATCGGCCGGGTCGAGGATAACACGTTCCAGATTGCCGAGCCTTCCGTGTCCAGTCACCACTGCGAAGTGGTGTTGCGCGGCAGCGAGGTGGTGGTCCGGGACCTCAACTCCACCAACGGCACCTTCATCAACGGCGAGCGCGTGACCGAAAGCGTGCTCAAGCCCGGCCAGATTCTCCGCCTGGGCCAGATCGAAATGCGCTTTGAGACGGACGCCCCCGCGGCGCCCTCAAAGAAGCCGCTCGATCATACACTCGTCATGCAGCGCGGTGTCAGCCTCAATGAGCTGGAGCAAGGCACCCACAGCGGCGGATTTGGCACCAAGGGCGCCGGGTTCTCGAAGAAAGACGACAAGGGCAACAAGATCTTCTGGGGTGTGGTGGGCCTCGTCGGCGTTATAATCGTTGTGGTGCTCCTTTACGCCCTGACGATCGCTGGCAAGTAGATCAGGCCTCCTTCAACCAGCGGGCAACGTCCGCGGCTGCGTAGGTAATCAAGATATCCGCGCCCGCGCGGCGCATGGCCAGCAGACTCTCCAGCGTAACGGCGCGTTCGTTGATCCATCCCTTGGCGCCGGCTGCTTTTGCCATCGAATATTCGGCGCTCACCGCATAGGCGGCGGTCGGGTAGCCGAACTCGGCTTTCACGCGGTAGAGCACGTCGAGGTACGCCAGCGCCGGCTTGACCATCACAATGTCCGCGCCTTCCTGAATATCCAGCGCCACTTCGCGCAACGCTTCGGCTGCGTTGGCGGGGTCCATCTGGTAGCTGCGGCGGTCGCCGAATTTCGGCGCGGATTCGGCGGCTTCGCGAAACGGGCCGTAGAAGGCGGAGGCGAACTTGGCCGCGTAGGACATGATGGGCGTTTCCTGGAATCCGAGCCGGTCGAGTTCCGTTCGAATGGCGCGCACGCGCCCGTCCATCATGTCGCTGGGCGCCACCATATCCGCGCCGGCCTGCACGTGGCTGGCGGCAGTGCGGGCGAGCAGCTTCAACGTGGGGTCGTTTAGGATGCGGGGCCCGGACTTGTTGCTCTGGACGACGCCGCAATGACCGTGCTCCATGTATTCGCACAGGCAAACGTCGGTGATGACCAGCAAGTCGGGCAGTTCCTTCTTGAGCAGCCGCACGGCCTGCTGCACCACGCCGTCGGCCGCATAGGCGCCGGAAGCCTTTTCGTCTTTCCGGTTAGGAATGCCGAACAGCAACACCGCCGGGACGCCACATTCGTGCGCCCTGGCGGCTTCGCGCACCAACTCATCCGGCGACAACTGAAACACCCCCGGCATTGCGGCAATGGGCCGTCGCAGCTTGCGTCCACTGCGGACGAACAACGGCAGGACTAATTGCCCGGCGTGCAGTCGCGTTTCCCTCACCAACTGTCGCAACAGGGGTGATTGGCGCAATCGCCGGGACCGGTAGGCCGGAAACTCTCCCACAGGATACAAACGCATAGCGGCATTCTACGTCCGCTCGCGGAACTTCAAAAGTCAAATTGCGGAGGTTGAATGACATCGCTTGCTGGTCCGGCGCAAATGAACGGAGCTTTGCCCGGCAATTGGCAGCCCAAGAGCCGCAGGCCTGGACCGGCCGGCTTTCAGCTTTGGGGGGACACCCAGGCAACCTTCGGCGCCAGGGCCGATGCCCGAACTGTCTCAATATCGGGCACAGGCGGGGGAAGATTGTCCTGAGGTACTGGTCTAACAGGCTCCGCCGGCACCGCCTCACCGAGGCCCAAGCGCGTTGCGAATTGCCGCCCTTACGGTGCTTGCAGCGTGGCTCCGGTCCCCTGGTTGGGCTTCACGTGGTTGATCTTCACCTGGAGCGGAATGGCCGGCTGGGCTTGCTTGTTGAACGAGATGCTCAGTTTGCGCCGGCGCGAGTGGTCGTGCCCCTCGCGCGCGCGAATCTGTGTCAGGACCGCGCCGGGAATTCGCGGCGGCGGCCGCCGGTTGGAGATTTGGGCAAAGCCGCGCATCTCCAGCAACAATTTGAGCATTTGTACTTTGTCGGCCATACACCTTATCCGGAGGACCTGCCCGCAGTTCACGTGCCAGAAGGCTGTGCTCCACGCATTGGAGCCGGGCGCCAGGGGTTGGAAATGCCGCTTGGCAGGCACGCCGGGTTTTGCTTAGCTCACGGCGCCCAATGATAAGATCGCGGTTCATGCTCGCCCTCTCCCTGTGCGTCCTGGCGCTCCCGGGGGCGCTTCCCGCGCAGCAGCAGCCCGCTTGGGAAATGGAAGCGCTGACCGATCAGGGCTGGGCCGAGTTTGATTTTCAGACTGGTCTGGGCCTCGGCACCAACGGCGTGCTGGTGCGATTCGGCACTGCCTTCCTGACCGCCGACCAGGTCAGTGTCAACCAGCAGTCGGGCCTGGTGGCGGCCGATGGCCAGGTCCGCATCCAAAGCGAGAACCAAGTCTGGGCCGGCGAGCATATCCGCTATAACTTCAAGACCCGCCAACTCGAGGCGGAGCAATTTCGCACCGGCAAACCGCCGGTATTCGCCTCGGGCGAGGGCCTGCACGGCGACCTGACCAACCGCGTCTATATCGCCACCAACGGCGTCGTGACCACCGACGATGTGGCCGAACCCACGGTCAAGGTTCGCGCCAAGCACCTCAAGATTATCCCCGGCGACCGAGTCGTGGCCCGCCACGCGACGCTTTATGTGGCGGGGGTTCCCTCGTTCTACTTCCCTTATTACTCGCGCAAGCTGGCGCCGCGTTCCAACAACTTCCGCTTTGTGCCCGGGTATCGCAGCAGTTTTGGGCCATACCTGCTCAGCAGCTACGACTACTTTTACAATGACGTGCTGGATGGCACCATCCACGCCGATTATCGCGAGCGGCGCGGTTTCGGGGTCGGGCCGGACCTCAATTATCACTTTGGCCGCTGGGGCGATGGGTCATTGCGGTATTACTACCTGCACGACCAGGATCCCGACGCGGATGACACGTATGGCGGGATTCCGGACAACCGGCAGCGCGTTTACTTCACCTATCAAGCCAATCCCGCAACCAATTTTACCGTCAAGGGCGTTGTCCGTTACCAGGGCGACACCAATATTGTCCGCGAGTTCTTCGAGGGAGAATACCGCCAGAACCCGCAGCCCAGCACATACGTGGAAATCAACAAGTTCTGGCAGAATTTCAGCCTCGACACCTATGTCCAGCCCCGGGTCAACGACTTCCTCGAAACCGTGGAACGTTTGCCGGACGTCCGGTTGACCGGCTACCGCCAGCAGTTGGGGGCCCTGCCCGTGTATTACGAAAGCGAGAGTTCCGCCGGCTATTACCGCCGCCTGTTCGCGGAAACCAATTCGAGCTTCTCGACGCCTGATTTCTATGCGGCCCGAGCGGACACCTACCATCAACTGCTGCTGCCGCAAACCTTGTTCGGCTGGCTCAACGTCACCCCGCGGGTCGGGGGCCGCCTCACTTACTATAGTTCGGCCTCGGGCACCGGCGCCACCACCGGCGAACGGACCCGCGGTGTCTTTAACACCGGCGCCGAGCTGTCCTTCAAGGCCTCGCGGCTCTGGCCGGAGGCCCATAGCGACCTCTTTGAACTCAATGGCCTCCGCCACATCGTCCAGCCTTCTGTCAACTACGTCTATGTGCCCCGGCCCAACTACCGGGGCGTTCAAGACCTGCCGCAGTTTGACTATGAACTGCCGAGCCTGCGCCTCCTGCCGATTGATTTCCCCGACTACAACTCCATTGACTCCATTGACAGCCAGAACGTGATGCGCTTCGGGCTGCACAACAAGCTCCAGACCAAGCGCCACGGGAAGGTTGTCAACCTCCTGACCTCCGACCTCTATACCGACTGGCGACTGAAACCCAACTCCCAGCAAACCACTTTCGCCGATTTTTACTCCGACCTCAGCTTCAAACCGCGCTCCTGGCTGAGTCTCAACTCGGAAACTCGCTACAGCATCCAGGGCGGCTACTGGCGGTTTTCCCACACCACCCTTAACCTGCACCCCCACAAGTCGTGGAGCTGGACGCTGGGCCAGCTCTATCTTCGCGACGATTTCAGCACCGAGCCCACCGCCTTTGGCACCGGCAACAACCTCTTCACCAGCTCGCTGCTGATCCGTTTCAACGAGAACTGGGGGCTGCGCACCGCACACTGGTTTGAAGCCCGGACCGGAACGTTGCAGGAACAGAGCTATTCCATCTTCCGCGATCTTCGAAGCTGGACCGCGGCCCTCAGTTTCA
The DNA here is from genome assembly GCA_035452965.1 of Candidatus Paceibacterota bacterium. Taxonomy (NCBI): domain Bacteria; kingdom Bacillati; phylum Minisyncoccota; species Minisyncoccota bacterium. The sequence goes on from DAOTCE010000008.1 coordinate 86,480, forward strand.
TCCTGCGCGACGATCCCAACCACCCGCAGGATTTCACCGTCGCCTTCACATTCTGGCTCAAGGCGTTTCCGCGGTTGGGTCGCGGCCCCGAGGCTGGCTACCACGCCTCCCTGGCCGACAGCCTGGATCCCTGATCCTGCCATCCATCTCCCCACCGGATGGTTGACAACGCTGAGGGGGGCGTACCCTGGCGTTGGCCTGCAACAGGCCGGAGGATGGCTTGTCAATGCGGTTAGGCTACGGTGTGGTTCCCATGGGGGCCGACCCCCATGGGAACCACACCGTAGCACCACCATGCCGTCACCGTATTCTAAAGCCAAAGGTGCCGGGGTCAGCAGGGACTGGAGGAGGTTGGCAGGCAGTATAACTGTCCTAAAAATGGACAGTGCTCGGTTTGGAAGTCGGGGGTGCCAATTCGGTCATGGTTGACCGGATGAGGGGGTTATATGCCACATCCAAGTGCAAATGGCGCTGATGGGTTGCGAGGTCTGTGGAATTTGCGTCCGCCGGGCATTATGCCCGGCTCCACGGCAGGCAGGATGCCTGCCGCTTCCGCGCTGAGTGGTTTCCGGAATGTGGGTGTGGGCTGGCAGGACAACGCGCGCATCGGGAGTGCGGCAGGCTCCTGCCCTGCTTGCTTTCCCTCGCGAGGCCCTCGTCACTGCTGAGGGGCTGGCGTCAGCAACTGCAGCCGCAGCTTCCGTGGTTGCAGCCGCCTTCGCCCAACTCGTCTTCAGAGGGCAGGCGGCCCAGTTCGAGGGTCTTGCTGACGTATTGGTGGATGGCATGTTTCACCTGGTGCAGTTCCTGTTGGGCATCGAGGAACTCGCGGGCCACCGGGTTGTTCAGCACCGCTTCGCGATGCTGCTCGAAGTCCGAGATTTCCTCATCCGTCAGCGGCATGGACTTCTGTTGCTTTTGCTGCAGTGCCTGGCCTTTGGATACGAGATTGTCGTACTGGGCCCGGGTCGTTTCATCCGCCATGAACCTGTCAATGTGCTGTCGGAGGGTCTTCAGCTTCGGCTCCTCCAGGATGGCCTGGCAGAGCTCACGGGTTTTCCGGTCAATCGGAGTTTCTTCAATCGTCAATGCCATATCAAAAATGCGGTTCGCCTGACTGCTCGTTGACACGGGCGCTTGGCCATTGGGCGTGTCAGCCCTTCAATACAACACATCACCACGCGAAAAGCAAATGTTCGCCGGCTGCAACTGTGTCCGCAGGGGCCCACACCGCCCGCCGCGCCTTGCTTTTGCAGCTCAACTTGGAATTGAGGGAAGCTTTCGCAGGGACATGCGCATTCCTCTCCGGCGCAAGGCGCGCGCTTGTTAGGCGACGCCGGGTTGTCTAGGTTCTCGGGGTGCACTTGATCCGCAAATCACCTCGCGGCGCCCGGCTTGTGGTCGGGCTGATGTCCGGCACCTCGGCGGATGGCATTGACGCGGTGGCGGCGGAGATACAGGGGGACGGACGCCGGTTGCGCGCGCGGGTGCTGGCGCACACGCATCAGTCTTTTCCGCCGATGTTGCGGCGGCACATCCTGCATGTGTGTCTGCATGGGACAGTAGCCGAAATCTGCGAGCTGAATTTCCTGCTGGGCGAGCAATTTGCGCGGGCGGCCCTGGCGGTCATCCACCGGGCAGGGCTGAAGCCGGGGGACATTGCGGCCATCGGCTCGCACGGGCAGACGATTCATCATCTGCCGAACGCGCAAACGCCTTCGACTTTGCAAATCGGCGAAGCGGCGGTCATCGCGGAGCGGACGGGGATCTCCACGATTTGCGATTTTCGCGTGCGCGACATGGCGGCCGGGGGGCAAGGCGCGCCGCTGGTGCCTTATGCCGATTGGGCGCTGTTCACCGACGCCAGGAGGCCGCGCATCGTGCAGAACATCGGCGGCATCGGCAACCTGACCTTTCTGCCGCCGCGCGCCGAGCTGGACGACGTGGTCGCGTTCGATACCGGTCCGGGCAACATGGTGATGGATGCGCTGGCAACGACGCTGACTCGCGGCCGGGAAACGTTTGACCGCAACGGGCAGCGGGCAGCACGAGGGCGCGTGGCGGGAAGGCTCCTGGCGGAGATGCTGGCGCATCCGTTCCTGCGGCGGCCCCCGCCCAAGACGACCGGCCGCGAGGAGTTCGGCGAGCCGTTCATGCGCCAGGTGCTCTCGTTCGCGCGGCGGCTGCGGGTGCGCCCCGAGGATTTGATTGCCACGGCGACCGCTTTCACCGCAGCCAGCATTGCCGACGCCTACCAGCGCTTCGTGTTCCCGAGGCTCAAGGCGGGCGACCTGGCCCGCCTGCAAGTCATTTTGGGCGGCGGCGGAGCGGAGAACCCGGTGCTGCGCCGCATGCTGGCGGCGCGGCTTGGCGTGGGCGAGTTATTGACGCACGAGGATTTCGGCATCGCCAACGCCGCCAAAGAAGCGCTGGCCTTTGCCCTTCTGGCGCACGAGACTTTGCGGGGCAAGCCGGGCAATGTGCCGAGGGCGACCGGGGCGCGTCGGGCGGCAGTCCTGGGCAAGATCGTGCCGGGTACAAACTAAGGAAACAGAGCTTATGGCCATACTGGATATCAAACCGGACGGTTCGTGCAAATACGACCTCGTCGCGCTGGGCGAAATCATGCTGCGGTTCGACCCCGGCGAGGGGCGCGTGCGCACGGCGCGCGCGTTCAAGGTCTGGGAGGGCGGCGGCGAATACAATGTCGCGCGCGGCTTGCGGCGATGTTTCGGGCTCAAGACCGCCGTCTGCACGGCCTTTGCGGACAATGATGTGGGCCGGTTGCTGGAGGATTTCATCCTCCAGGGCGGCGTAGGGACCGAGTTCATCAAGTGGGCGCCTTTCGACGGCGTGGGGCGCACTGTGCGCAACGGTCTGAACTTCACCGAGCGCGGTTTCGGTGTGCGAGGCGCAGCAGGCACCTCGGATCGCGGCCACAGCGCGGCCAGCCAATTGAAGCCAGGCGAATTCGACTGGAACCACATCTTTGGCCAGTGCGGCGCGCGCTGGTTGCACACCGGGGGGATCTTCGCGGGGCTGAGCGAAACGACGCAGCAGTTGGTGATCGAAGCCGTGCAAGCCGCCAGGAAGCATGGCGTCATCGTCTCCTACGACTTGAACTACCGTCCGTCGCTCTGGAAAAGCATCGGCGGCGCGCGGCGCGCCCAGGAGGTCAACCGGGAGATTGCCAGGCACGTGGACGTGATGATTGGCAACGAAGAAGACTTCACGGCCTGCCTCGGCTTCGAGGTGGAAGGCGCGGACGAGCACCTCTCACGGATTGAGACGGCAGCGTTCAAGCAGATGATTGGGGACGTGGTGAAGGCCTACCCGAACCTCAGAGTGGTGGCCACCACGCTGCGGGCGGTCAAAACGGCGACGCGCAACGACTGGGGGGCGATCTGCTGGGCGGGCGGGGAGTTTCACGAGGCGCCGAATCGCCAGGACCTGGAAATCCTGGACCGTGTGGGCGGCGGCGACAGCTTCGCCAGCGGGCTGATTTATGGCTTGCTCAAGTTTAACGATTCCCAGCAGGCCGTGGATTATGGCGCCGCGCACGGTGCGCTCGCCATGACTACCCCCGGCGACACGTCCATGGCTTCGCTCAAAGAAGTGGAAGCGCTGGTGAAAGGCGGCAGCGCACGCGTGCGGAGGTGAGGGCTTGCGGAACCGCGCCGCGAGGGGTAGGGTGTCTCCAAGCGACAGACGGTTTCCCCGGTGCTGGCAAGGCACGAGGCGATTGACGGAGCTGTCCCTTGGAAATGCGTCCGGCAGGCAGCAATCGTAACGCAGGGGCAACTGATTTATTGAACGACCTGCAGGCAATGGCAACAGGGGATAGCAGTAGCAACGCCGGAAATTGAAAGGCCGGCGAGAGTAGAGACATCAACCATAAAGGAGTTTGGATGAGACCACTTTCCATCCGCGCGCTGGCACTGTCGGCTTCGTTGCTGGTCGGCAGCACAGGATTTGCCTTTGTTCAACCAGGGAATCCACCTTTGCCCAACCTGGACAAGCGGCAGAAGCAATCGCCGCAGCTGGCGCCTGCCCAGGCGGCCGCGCTGACCGAACTGCGGGCCCAAGTGCCGAATGTGACTGTAGATTTTGAACCGGTAACCGCCGCGCCCAAGAGCGTGTCTGTGCGGAACGGCTTCTTAAGCGGGCCCGGCGGGCTGGGCAAGGGGATTTCAGCCGGCAGCCTGGCAGGCTTTGCTCCCGCCGACCCGAATCGGGTGACCAAGGCGTTCTTGCAGAGCCACGCTTCGCTTTTCGGCTTCGGACCGGAGGCCCTGGACCAGGCCCGCGTCAGCCGCGAACACGTCACCGCCCGCAACGGGTTGCGCACCGTAGTCTGGGAGCAACAGGTAGACGGCATCGCCGTGTTCGAGGCAGTCCTGATTTCCCACACGACGAAAGACGGCGAATTAGTCAACCTAAGCAGCCAGTTCGTGCCCAAAGCCGAGGCGGCTGCCGAACGAGGCACTCCCAACCGGGCGGCGCTGCTTGCCGCCCCGCCCCTCTCCGCACTCCAGGCGGTGGCCTTGGCAGCGCAGAATGTCCGGGTTGAACTGCAAGCGGAAAATGTGACTGCCTTGGCGGCGGCGGCCAATTCGAGTCAACGGCAGAAGTTCAAGGCGCCGGGATTGAGTGGCGAGGGCGATGCGAAGTTAATCTGGCTGCCGATAAACCAGCGCACGCTGCGCCTTTGCTGGGATGTGGTCCTCACCAGCCGCGCGCGCGGCGAAATGTACCGGGTGCTCGTGGATGCGCAATCGGGCGCGGCGCTGGTGCGACATTGCCTGACCGAATATCACACTGACGCCAGCTACCGGGTTTTTACCAGCGACAGCCCATCCCCGTTTTCGCCCGGCCATGCCACGCCCGCTACCGCCCAGCCGCCGCTGGTGTCGCGGGAATTGTTGACACTCTCGGCCGCAGATACCAACGCCTCGCCGCTCGGCTGGATTAGCGACGGCGACAATCAAACCCTCGGCAACAACGTGGATGCCCACACCGACCGGAACGCCGACGATTCGCCTGATCTGCCGCGCCCGCAAGGCTCGCCCTCGCGGGTATTCGACTTCCCGATGACGCTGACCAGCCAGGATCCGACCAATTATTCGCCCGCCGCAGTGGTGCAGCTTTTCTATCTGAATAATTGGATGCACGACAAGCTGTATGAGCTGGGATTCACCGAGGCGGCCGGCAACTTCCAGAGCGACAATTTCGGGCGCGGGGGCCTGGGCAATGATGCGGTGCAGGCCGACGCCCAGGATGGAAGCGGGTTGAACAACGCTAACTTCTCAACCCCGCCGGACGGCTCGCCCGGACGGATGCAGATGTACATATTCTCCGCCCCCAACCCCCGTCGCGACGGGGACCTGGACGCGGAGGTGGTTCTGCACGAGTACACCCACGGGCTGAGCAACCGGCGGGTCGGCGGAGGCGTGGGCATGAGCGCTTTGCAGTCCAGGGGCATGGGGGAGGGATGGTCCGATTTCTATCCGCTGGCACTCTTTAGCGAGGCGGACGACGACGTGAACGGCAACTATGCCGCCGGCGCCTACGCCAGCCACCAGCTTGGCGGCTCGGGCAACCTGTATAGTTATTACTTCGGCATTCGCCGCTATCCGTTCACGACGGACATGAGCAAGAACCCGCTGACCTTCAACGACATTGACCCTTCGCAGGCCGACTATTGTTCCTCAGGCGCCCCCTATCACACGACCATGTTTGGCACGTGCAGCGCGGGCACCGCCAGCGAGGTTCACAACATGGGCGAAGTCTGGTGCGTCGCCCTATGGGATGCGCGGGCCAACCTGATCAACCGCTACGGCTGGGCTGGCGGCAACCAACTGATGCTGCAACTGGTTACGGATGGCATGAGCCTTTCGCCACCCAACCCGACCTTCCTGCAGGCGCGCGACGCCATTCTTCAGGCCGACCTGGTGAACAACGGCGGGGCCAACCGGAACGAGTTGTGGGCTGCCTTTGCCAAGCGGGGCATGGGCTTCGGGGCGACTTCGCCGGCCAGTTCCACGACTGCCGGCGTGCATGAGTCTTTTGACCTGCCTGACGATTTGTCCATTACCCCCAACGCCAGCTTGATCAGCAGTGGTCCGGTCGGCGGGCCGTTCAGCCCCAACTCGATCAGCTTCACCCTGACCAACGCCGGAAGCAGCTCGTTTGACTGGGCAAGTGTCAGCCCCGCGACCTGGCTGGACCTGGCTCCTGCCAGCGGCACGCTGACGCCGGGCGGCGAGGCGGTTACGGTGACCGCCAGCGTGAACGCGTCCGCCAACAGTCTGGCGACCGGCCTTTACCCGGCTACGGTCTGGTTCACAAACTTGAGCAGCCAAGTGGCGCAAAGCCGGCAGTTCCTGCTGCGCATCGGGCAGCCGGACTACTTTACCGAGCTCTTCGATGACAGCCCGAACGACCTGGCATTTCAGTCCTTCACGTTTACCCCCGACGGGAGCGCCAGCTTCTACTCGGTGTGCCGGGAGGCAACCAACAATTTCCCAACCGATCCAACCGGCGGCATCACAGTGTCACTGAGCGACGATTCCTATGCCGCGGTCACGCTGACGGGAACCAATACCGTGGCCATCTACAGCACGCGCAGAAGCACCTTCTACATCGGCAGCAACGGCTACCTGACGCTGAACTCCGGCGACTCCGAGTATAGCGAATCGGCCGACAGCCACTTTGATCGCCCGCGCGTTTCAGCCATGTTCCACGATCTATATCCTCCTGGAGGCGGCACCATTTACCGTCAGGAACTCAGTGACCGGGCTGTGGTCACCTTCCAGGGCATCTCTGGTATCGGCACGACTCTGCCGAACAGCTTCCAAATCGAGCTTTTCTATGACGGTCGAATTCGGCTGACCTACCTGACCGTCAACTGCCTTTACAACATGGTAGGTTTGTCCGCCGGACAGAGCGTTCCTGCCGGTTTTCTAGAGAGCGACTTGAGCGGCATTGCCCCCTGCACGCCGCCGGATTTCTTGCAGGTCGGTCCCGGCACAGGCCTCGTCTCACAAGGGTATGAAGGCGGCCCCTTCACGCCTTCGAACACTTCCTACACCCTGAGCAACGCAGATACGAATTCACTCGACTGGTCGGCTTCGGCCAGCCAACCGTGGGCCACTGTGGATCCGCTTGACGGGAGCCTGGCCCCTGGAACGACGACCAACGTCACTGTGGCGATCAACGCCAACGCCCAAAGCCTCAGCCCCGACAATTACAGCGCCACGGTCACGTTCAGCAATCTGGAGACGGGCTTCCAGCAAACCCGCAATGTGTCCCTGCTGGTAGCGGCCATCCCCGGTGAAATTGGAGTGCTGGATTCGATTCTCCCGAATGACGACACGAACATGCCCTTCGGGCCGGTCATTGTGGGCTTGAACCGCACCGAGCATATCACCATCACGAACTCGGATGATACGTATGGGCTGGTGATTTCAGGGATCAACCTGGGGAACTCATTCTCTGGACTGTCCGGGGCGGCGGCAAGCGGTGCAGTCGAGCGGGTCGGCACGGCCTTGGACGTGAATCCCGCAGACCTGCAAAAACCCTTTGGGCAGAATGCGGCCAAGGGCACCGGGCCGTCATCCTGCGCCTTCCGGTGGGAGAATCCGCTGACAACCGATGCCAGAATTCTGGTTTACGCGGACGATTACTTTCATACCGCGCCAAACACATACGAGGATCAAGCGCTGAGCCTTTTAGGCCTGTCCTATACCGCCTATTACAATGGGGCTTTCACCAGCTTCGAGACTGCCCTCGCGACAGGCGGCCCCTGGGACCTGGTGGTGTTCGCCAACGACAATGACATTTGTCCACAATCCACGTTGGATGCGTTGCTTGCTTACGTCAATGCCGACGGCAGGCTCATTGCCCACACATGGAGGATGGGCACGTTTTCCAGTCATCAATTGTGGTCGGCATTGGGGGCGGTGTATGTTTCCGACGACACGACGCCGCCCGATCCGGTTTATTGGTGGGAGCCAACACATGCGCTATTCACTAATCCTGAACAAGTGCCGATGTTCACTGCCCTCGCCGCTGTCGGCTACGGCACTTACGGCCAGCGACTAAGCTTGGTGGCTGGCAACAGCGCGCCGGCCGGGTACACGACCACTGCGACTGCCAGCGCCGTGGCGATTGTGGTGGCGCCGAGCGGCCAAACGATCCTGAAGGGCTTCCTGGACGCACAGAATGGGGCCGATCTCGACAGTGACGGCAAGCCGGATGGCGTGGAATTGTGGGCGAACCTGATCAGCAGTCAGCTTGTTCCCCCAGGGTTTCAACTGGCCGGGCTGCCGGATTTCCCGGTCACGGTTGCTCCGGGCAGCAGCCTGACCTTCGACGTAATCTACGCGCCTCAAGTTGTGGTGACGAACACGGGGGTCGTGACGATCGAGAGCAACGATGCCGAAACCCCGCAGGTGAAAGTGCTGCTCTCCGGCCAGGGGATACCGGATTACCTGTCGGTGACGCCCGCGAGCGACTTCGACGCACAGGGGCCGCCTGGCGGCCCCTTTACCCCCGCTTCGACCAGCTATGTCCTGAGCAATACAAGCCCCGTCGCCATCAACTGGACAGCCTCCCCGACCCAGAGTTGGGTGACCGTGATACCGGCCGGCGGCACGCTTGCCGCCAGCGAGTCGGTCAGCGTGTTAGTGAATCTCTCGGCATCAGCCAACGCGTTGACCGTGGGCCTTTGGGAGAACAGCATCACGTTTTCCAATCTGACCACCGGCATGCTCCAGCAACGGGCCGTTGCGCTGAAGATCCAACCGGCCTTTATTGCCCTCACCAACGCTGATGTGGCGCTATTGGCAGAAAGTTGCGGCTCCGGCAATGGCGCTATTGATCCTAACGAAACGGTCACACTGGAACTGGGCCTTGCGAACATGGGCAATGTGCCTGCCAGCAACGCCGTCGTCACCCTTCTGCCGACCGGGGGCGTGAATTCTCCCAGCGGTGCGCAAAGCTACGGCACTCTGCTGCCAGGCGGACCGGCGGTGTCCAATGTGTTCTCCTTTACGGCGACGGGCACATGTGGCGGGATGCTGGCGGTCACGCTTCAAGTCCAGGCTGGCACCAGCAACTTCACTGTTGCTTTCCCCTTCCGCCTGGGCGTGCCGGATGTTGTCCTTAGCGAGAGCTTTGACACCGCCACGGCGCCCGAACTGCCATCCGAATGGACCGTCGCGCTGAGTGGCGCCGGTTCGCCGTGGACGACCACTGCGCTTGGAAAGGACACTGCCCCGAACGCCGCATTTGCGCCGGATCCGAGCTCTACCTGCGACAATCAGCTCACCTCGCCTTCGTTCCTCGCGCCGGCGACCGGCGCACAATTAAGTTTCCGTCACGCCTACAGCACCGAGTCCTGCTGCGACGCAGGCTGGCTGCAGATCTCGATCGCCGGTGGCGCGTTCACCGACATCCTGACCGCCGGCGGCAGTTTTGTAACCAACGGTTATCCCGCCGGCAATGGGTGGCGGGGCACTTCGACCGGCTATCCCGCTTTTATCACTACCATTGTCAACCTGCCGGCGGCTGCCCAGAACCAGAACGTCCAATTGCGCTGGCGGTTTACCGCCGACGGGAGCGTGTCCGGGATGGGTTGGTACGTGGACACGATCTCGGTCGGGGGCAGTTACACCTGCTGTGTTGATCCAGGCATCCCGACTCATTTCACGTGGGATCCTATCGCCTCGCCGCAATGCGCCAGCGTGCCGTTCAACGTCACCATCCGGGCGCGGAATGATGCCGACGGCATCGCCACCAAGTTCACTGGCGTGTTGGCCCTCACCGCTGGCGACTTGCTGACGACCAACACTATTCTGGCGGCGCCTTCCCTTGTCTATTCCGTCGGCGGCAATCCCTATACCGCGGGATACTCCTTTGCCCCCAGCACCAACCTGACCGTGACACATGTGCGCCATTACTTCGGCACCAAGGTCTCGATCTGGACGGATGCCGGCACGCTCGTGGCCAGTCGAGACGTTACCAGCACGGGTGGAACTTGGCTGCAAACAGCCCTGGCCACGCCGGTCCAACTCACGGCCGGCACCACGTATCGCGTGGCCGCTTACTCAGGCGGCGGAACTTACTACTGCCGCACAGACCTGGGCTCGAACTTCCCCAACGGTATAATCATGCAAAGCTACCGGTCATCGGGAGACGCGTTTCCGACCGTATCGGATACCGCGAGATGGTGGCTCGTTGACCTGGCGTACACCGCGTTAGCCGGGTATCCCCTCACTCCGACTGTCTCGGGCAACTTCGTGCAAGGTGTCTGGACTGGCTCGCTTACTGTTGGGCAGACCGCGTCCAACGTCATCCTGCGGGCCGACGATGGAGTTAGGCCTGTCGCCGCCGCCAATCCCATCGAGGTGGTTGGCATGCCGGGGATCGAGACGGAGCGCTTTGGCAACATGATGCTGTTCATCTGGCCGCTCTGGCCTGTCGGGTCGCCGGCTTTCACGCTCGAATCCTCCACCAACCTTTTGCCTTTGTCCTGGGTGCCAATTGCCCAGCCGCCGCTTCAGATTGAGGACTCGTACGTGGTTCCGGTGTACATGTTTGAGCCGCAACGCTACTACCGTTTGAAACTCACTGGCCCCTGAACCCAGGCAGCGGCGTCACGAACGCCAGAAACCACGGATCGCCTTGCTGGCCGGCAGGCCCGGCGCCGCTATTTGCCCGCGTTCAACCGGAGCAGCCAGTCGCCGGCATCGGGCGTTGGGAACTGGCAGGAGCTGCCCCCGACCACGGCCACGGCGGCGTTATTCTCGCCACTGCGGGGATTAAACCAGCTCACCACCGGCGCCGCCGGCAGCGCCGACAGGACCATCTCCAGTGTGCGGTCCTCCGGCACGTAAACCAGGGACAGGGTATTGGGATCAGCACTGGCCGCGGCAATGAACCGTCGTGGTGACTCGGAGCCGGGTTGCGTGGCAATCGCCCCCGCTTGCGGACGCAGCCGCCAAAAGTCAATCGAGTTCATGTATTTCGCCAAGTGCGACATTTGCTTGGCGGCCGGCATGAACATAGCCTTGCCCCAGAAGGGCAGGTCGGTGCCCTTTATCTTATCCTGCGTCGGTTCGACCGTTGTGTCCCAGTCCGCCACTCCCTGGGCCGCATAGCTGATCCCGGCGGGCGGCGCCAGCAGCAGGCTCCAATAGACCGCGCGCCGCACGTCGTCCGCTGCGAATCGTTTCCCGGCTTGCGGCGTGGTCCCGTTCTCGCAGGGCGCAAAGGCGATCAGCGGTCGGGCCGGTTCCTTTTGCCATTCCGAGGCAAAAGGCCCGGTCACAGCCCACTTGAACGCGTCGTCCGTGACATCCGTGATGCTGGGATAGCCGAATACATCAACCCAATTCTGATCCCGGAACTCGTCCAGGGCCCACTGCGTCTGACCGGGAAACAGCACGACTGGCGCGTGGACGCTGTCGCCGAACACCGCCTGCCCAATCTTCTTCCACCGCGCGACGTTCTTGCCTGTGGCGTCCCCTTCGAAGGCCAGCAGCCAGGCCACCGGCTCCGATCCCCAGCGGGCGACAACATACCGGACGAGCAACTCCGCCTGGTCATCGGGCAGCACCATGCTCGGATCCGTTGGCGCCTGCGTTTCCAACAGAGGAACAATCGCGCTCAGAATACCCGCCTGGCTCAGCACCTCCAGTTTCGCGTCCAGCCGCTGGAAGAAGTCGGGATTGATGCCAATCCGCTCCGGGAAACCAGTCCAGGCGACTTGCTTCCTGGCGTCCGACCCGGGCGCAACCGCCCATTGGGCCACCGTGAACCGTTGGCGGGTGCGTGTCTGCGCGTAAAACTGCCAGTCCTTGAGTTCCGCTGCGCGCGCCCCGGCCCAGGCTGTATCCGCAAGCCAGAAGAACGGCGTGCCGTCCGCATGTTCGAGATACCGGCGGTCGTGGGCAACACGCACCTGGCCATGCCTCTGGAAACGGGTCAGCCCAATCGCGGCCGAGCAAAGGAAACTCCCCTTCTGGCCGTGCAGGCCGGGATTGGCGGCGTCGGAGCACGTTGTTTTGAAGCTCCAACGGCCCGGTTGGTCGGGCGAGAAACGCACGCGCCAGGTCCTGCCGCCGTCCCAGAATCCGTCCACTTCCCTCAATTCGCCCAAAGGCGAAGTGAACAGCACGGTGACCGACGCGTCCTGCAGGGCGTTCGAATAAAGCACGCTGCTCTTGAATTCCTGTTCAAAACGGCTCCATTTAGGAATGACCGGCGTATTGGCCGCAGCGGCAGCGTTAAAGCTCCCCGCCGGCAGGACCAAAAGGGCCAGCGCGGCAAATCGTGACCACCTCGATATAACGTTGCGTATCATCTGCATTCCTTTCGTTTCGTTCACGGGACATCAGACAACAAACCGGGGAACGTGTCAAACTCTGGCTGGTGCGGCAGCTCGGTCTCGGCATCCGCCTCTGCGCCGCGGACAACTGCGACACATTGCCCGCCACGCCGGATGAGACCAGGGCCCCCCTGGCGACCAATAATTGCGGCAGACCCTGCAGGGAGCGCACCAGCCACCCCCAACGTCCTATTTCGCAGTCCGGGGCTGCTTGAAATAAAACGCCGCGATTTGCCTGGCCAGAGGCGTCGCAATCTCCTGATCGGTGTTGGTCAGGATAATAACGGTCAGCCGATCGTCCGGGAACCGCTGGAGCGAGGCCGAAAAACCGGATGTGGATCCCCCGTGGCCAATATTCTTGTGTCCCTCCGACTCACCGACATTCCAGCCAAAGCCATATTTCTTGAGCGTGCCGTCATTCAGCTTCGTCGGCGTCCACATCTGTTCCTTGCTGGCAGCCTTCAGGAGGCGTTCCCCATCCAGGGCCGCGTTCCATTTGGCCAGGTCGCCCACCGTGGAAGCCATCGCCCCGGCGGCGAACACCTCCGTCAAATCCGAGTCCCGGTTGATCCACACCTTATTGGTCTGCTCATATCCGGCAGCCCGATTACGAATGACCAGGCTTGGCAGGCGGTTGGTCGTCGCGAGCATTCCCAGCGGCTGGAAGATGCGTTGGCTCATGAAGTCCCAGTAGTTCTTCCCACTGACGTTCTCGATGATGTGCCCCAGGAGATTGTAACCCGTGTTGCAGTATTTCCACGACTCACCCGGCTGGAACTCCATCGGCTGCCTGCCGATGGCTTCGATGAACTGCTCTTGCGTCAGGCGCCGCCACAGTTGAAAGCCGTTCAGGCCGGTGTAGCTCTTGATGCCTGATGTATGCGTCAACAGATGCCGGATCGTCACGTCCGCCCACGGCGAAGGAGTGTCCCGCAAATGCCGGCTGATCTTGTCGTCCACCGAGAGCTTGCCCTCCTGCGCCAGCAGCAGAATCCCCGCCGCCGTGAACTGCTTCGTAATCGAGCCGATCTCAAAGACCGTGTCCGGCGTGGCCCGCACGTTCAATTCGACATTGGCCAGGCCGTAGGCCGCCGTCTTGACCGTCTTTCCGTCCTGGATGATCTTCAAAGCGAGGCCGGGAATCCGGTGCTGCTTCATCTGCTCCTTAATGTGCTGATCCGCCCGGTCCGCGAGCGCAACCTGCGACGCCAACACAGTTCCGGCAACCAAAACGCAGGGCCAACTCAAATATCTCATGGCCGAATCATAGCCGGGTCCCGGGCGGCGAGACCATCGCAAACTCCGCGCTCTTGCCGCCGCCGGCCCTACTCACCGCTTGCCAACCGCGCGCCGCAAAACTAACTTGCGCCTTCCTATGGAAAAAATCGTCATCATCGGCTCGGGCTGCGCCGGCTTGACTGCCGCGCTCTACACAGCGCGGGCAAACCTGCGCCCGCTGGTCCTGACCGGCCGCCAGCCGGGCGGCCTCCTGACCACCACGACCATCGTCGAGAACTATCCCGGCTTCCCGGAAGGCATTGACGGCTACGAGCTGATGGTGCGCCTGCAAAAACAGGCCGAGCGTTTCGGCGCGCAGGTCAAATTCGGCACCGTCGAAGCCGTGGACCTTTCCCGCCAGCCCTTCAAATTGACAGTGGATGGCGAGCCCGTTGAAGCCGAGGCCCTCATCATCGCCGCGGGCGCGAGCCACCGGCACCTCGGCCTGGAAAGCGAGCACAAGCTCGAGAACAAGGGCGTGACCTACTGCGCAACGTGCGACGGCGCGCTGCCCATTTTCCGCAACCAGCCGCTGGTGGTCGTTGGTGGCGGCGATACGGCCTGCGAAGACGCCCTCTACCTGACGCGCTTTGGCTCGATCGTGCACCTGGTCCACCGGCGCGACACCCTCCGCGCCTCCAGGATCATGGCCGAGCGCACACTGTCCAACCCGAAGATCAAACCCCATTGGGACTCCGTTATTACCGAAGTCCTCGACGTAACCCAGGACAAGGTCACGGGCGTCCGCCTGAAAAACGTCAAGACCAGCGCCGAGACCGTTCTCGACTGCGCCGGTCTCTTTGTGGCCATCGGCCACCTCCCCAATACGCAGCTCTTCAAAGGCGTCCTCGACATGGATGAGGGCGGCTACATCATCCCCCGGCGCGGAGCCGCCACCAACGTGCCCGGTGTATTCGTGGCGGGTGACTGCGCCGACCGCGTCTATCGCCAGGCCATCACCGCGGCCGGGCAAGGGTGTGCGGCGGCCATTGAGGCGGAGAGGTATTTGGCCCACCGGCACTGATCCCTGCCCGCAACCCCGGCATCAGCCAGCCCGAGGTCCTTCTTCCTTCAACCGCATTGAAGCATTCGCCGCGCGCCGCCGCCGCGTCCCGCGCGCTTGCGGGTTGCCCCCGAAAACCCGGCTGGACACCCATCGATTTAGTTTGACGTTGCTGGACAGCAACCCCTGGCGCGCATGGGAACCACACCGTATACGCACCGTATCCACACCGTATCCACACCGTAGGTTCAATCACGTAAGCCATTGCGGCCCCGGAGCTTACGCAAACTCACCCCTTCACCCTCCATACAAACCCGCACAAGCCCCTTCTGTACAGTGGTTTATAAAGATTTTACCCCGTTAACGACGCCTTCAGGAGTTGCAGCTGATTTTAGGCACGAAGCATGCTCAGCTGTCCTCGTCGTAGTGCCGGTGTCGCCGCGATGTCTACTTTCGGGACACTCTGCCTTGGATTTGAGACAATGAAATCGTCCGCAGTGCCGTTGAACCTGTGCCGTGGCACGGGCGTCGCCGGCATAAATTCCCGAGCAACAGGCGTCGGAAATGGGCAGGCAGGGCTCGTTTCTGCTCGACCGCAAAAACCTATGTCGTAGAATCACGCATACTATTCAAGAAAGGGCATTTCAAAATGGCAGTCACTGAAGATTTACATGCCAACTCGCCGGCACCCGAACGCCTCGGTTCGCTGCTGATCGTGGACGACGACCTTGGCGTCCTCGATTCGTTGCAGATGACCTTCAAGGGCGAATACGAGCTGTTCCTGGCCAACGACATGCCCACGGCCATTAAGCTCGCGGAAGAAAATGAGATTGACGTCGTCTTGCTGGACATCCGTCTGGGCGTCGGGGTGTCTGGCGTGGACGTGTTGGAGCGGCTCAAGTTCCTGAAACCGGACATCGAGGCAGTGATGATGACGGGCCAGGCTCCAGCCGACACGGTGCTCCAGTCGTTGCGGCTGGGGGCCTGCGAATACATCTACAAGCCTTACGATCTCCAGACCATGCGCGCCGCCGTCAGCAAGGCGATGCAGCGCCGCACACTCGGCAACGGGCACGCCGGCAACGGGGAAAAAGTCCAGCAGTTGGTCGCCGAGCTGCACAACCAGCGCATCGCGGAACAAATCGCCCAAACGCGCAGCGACATCTTCGCGAGCATCATCCACGACATCAACAATCCGCTCGCCGTCATAAACGGTTACGTGCAGCTCCTGGACGAGCGGATCAGCCGCGCGGAGCAACTGGCGGGCGAGGAGCTGGAATTCATCAAGAAACGGATGAGCGCCGTCCTGCGCCAGACCAGGAACTGCGTCGCGATTTCCCAGCGTTACCTCGACCTCCTGCGGAACCGCTCCGCCACCGACGCGCCGCCCGTCAGCGTCAGCCACTTGCTCGAGGATCTCGATCCCCTCGTGCGCATCCACCCGAGCGTCAACGGAAACGAGTTCAGCGTCACGCCGTTCGGCGAAGACGTGGCCGTCAAGGGAGACGGCACGGATCTCATGCAGATTCTGAAAAACCTCGCGGTCAACGCGTTCCAATGCTCGCCGCAGCACAAACGCGTCGAGATTTGCGGCGAGGTGCTCCGCGCGCCGCTGGACCTGGCCTCCTTGAAGGAGGGGCCAAACGACCGGCTGATCAATGTGGAGAGCATGGACAACACCGCGCCGCTGGTGAAAATCCAGGTGCGCGACACCGGTCCAGGCATTCCAGTGGAGGTGCTGCCGAAGATCTTCCGGCCCTATTTCACCACCAAAGGCTCGCGGGGAGGCACCGGCCTTGGGCTCAGCATCATCCAGTTGCTGGTCAAGAAAGGCAATGGGGCGCTGCATTGCCACACCCAGCCGGGCAAGGGAACAACCTTCACGGTCTACCTCCCGGGCGCGGGGCTGGCGAACTAGGCAGTCAGCAATCGGATTTCAGCTCTCGCCGCAAGGCTGCGCCTCAGGCAGCCGGCCTGGCCCAAGAATGCGCTGGCGCATTCCCCGGACTGTTGTATCGTTCGGCATTCCTGCAACAATACACAATATGGAACCACAAGCTGACATCGCCGTAATAGGACTGGCCGTAATGGGCCAGAATTTGATTCTCAACATGAACGACCACGGATTCACAGTCGTGGCGTTCAACCGCACCGTTTCGAAGGTGGACGAATTCCTCAACCAGGAAGCCAAAGACACCCGCGTCCTCGGGGCGCATTCCATCCAGGAAATGGTCGCCCGGCTGAAGAAGCCGCGGCGGGTAATGTTCATGGTGAAGGCCGGCAAAGCCGTGGACGAGTTCATTGAGCAGGTCCTCCCGCACCTTGAAGCGGGCGACATCATCATTGACGGCGGCAACTCCCTTTTCCAGGACACGATCCGCCGGACGAAATACGTCGAATCCAAAGGCCTGCTCTACATCGGCACCGGCGTTTCCGGCGGCGAGGAAGGCGCCCGTCGGGGCCCGAGCATCATGCCCGGCGGCTCGCCGGCAGCCTGGCCGCACGTGAAGGAGATCTTTCAAAAGATCTCCGCCAAAGTTGATGACGGTTCGCCCTGCTGCGACTGGGTGGGCGAGAACGGCGCCGGCCATTACGTCAAGATGGTGCATAACGGCATTGAATACGGCGACATGCAGCTCATCTGCGAGGCCTACAACCTCATGAAGACCGGCCTGGGCCTGAGCGCCGATCAGATGCACCAGGTCTTCGCCGAATGGAACCAGGGCGAGCTCAACTCCTACCTCATCGAGATCACCCGCGACATCCTCGGCGTCAAAGACGCCGACGGCCAGCCGCTGGTGGACAAAATCCTCGACACCGCCGGACAGAAAGGCACCGGCAAGTGGACCGTGATCTCCTCGCAGGACCTCGGCATCCCCATCACGCTCATTGCCGAAGCCGTGTACGCGCGCTGCATCTCCGCGCTCAAAGAGGAACGCGTGGCCGCGGCCAAAAAGCTCAAAGGGCCCCGGCCCGCCATCAAAGGCGACCAGAAGGAGCTGGTGGAAGCCATCCGGCACGCGCTCTACGCCTCGAAGATCATCTCCTACGCGCAAGGCTACATGCTGATGCGCGCCGCCGCTAGGGAACACAACTGGAACCTCAACTACGGCGGCATCGCCCTCATGTGGCGCGGCGGCTGCATCATCCGCAGCGTCTTCCTTGGCAAAATCAAGGAAGCGTTCGACAGGAATCCGAACCTGAGCAACCTGCTGCTCGATCCATTCTTCCGCAAGGCGATCAAAGATTGCCAGCGGTCATGGCGAAAGGTGGTCGCGCTGGCAGCCCGCAAGGGCATCCCCGTGCCCGCATTCAGCACCGCGCTGGCGTTCTACGATTCCTACCGCAGCGCATGGCTCCCCGCCAACCTGCTCCAGGCCCAGCGCGACTACTTCGGCGCGCACACCTACGAGCGCGTTGACCAGCCCCGCGGCCAGTTCTTCCATACCAACTGGACCGGCCACGGCGGGACCACCGCTTCCAGCACCTACACCGTTTAGGGATTCAGCCTGCACACTGGCACGGCCCGCTCGCCGAGCGGGCCCTGCTGCTTCTGCAGAGTCGGGCTTGAGCCGTAAAGCGCGACCGACGGCTTCTCCCCCCTTCTCCCTGCATGGCGGGGAGAGGGGGAACAAGGCAAAGCCGTGCTACCCGCCGTTCCCCGCGGGCGCGCTCACCCGCCGATACTTGATCTCGCGCAACGCCGCTGCGGTTTGCCAGGCGGCCAGCCCGAAGGGCTGCGACAACTCGATGTCGCCCGGCCGCACCGAAAGCCTCCTGTCCTCGGTGTCCAGGTCCACCAGCTTCTCGTTGTCAACCCATGCCTCGATCTTCTTCTCCGTCACCCGCACTCGGATGCGATACCAGCGGCCGGTCTCGAAGTTGACGAACTTGGTCGTCTCATTCTCCGCGGCGTCCATGCCGTCCACGCTGGAAATGCCCAACAGCGAGCCTCCCCAGCCGCCGACAATCAGGCTGCAGCAGTTAGTCCCGACCGGCACCGTCAACCCGCAAAAGAAGTCCGAACCCATCAGGCGCATAGCGTCGAGCGCCACCTCATAGTTCATCGTGGGAAACGCATTGGTCCAGTTAATGCCCGTGAACGGGTCGCCCATGCTCAACACGATCACACCGTTCTGGCAGAGCACTTCGCCGTGCCCGGCAAACGGCGTCTCGCGCCAGCCCGCCAGGCTCCTGCCATCGAACACCGCTTCCCACCCCGCGCCCTCAAACGGCGCGGGCGGCCGGGCCGCGCCTGGTGGCAGCGCCACGGCGGACTCCGGTTCGGCTGCGGGCGCCGGCGCGGCCGGCGCCGCTGGTTGCGCCACGGGCGGCGACGCCGGCTGGGTGTGCTCGGACGCGCAGCCCGCCGCCAGCAACCATCCTGCCGAAAAGGCCAATAACCACTTAGACATCATGTTCACGTTCCTCATGCGGTTTCAAGGCGCCACGGCCCGCAGCGCCCTGCCAGCCGCGCACTCCATACTAGCTTTCTGCCCCACCCTGGGCCAGAGTTGATTTGCAACCAATGAGCACACCGCCCTTTCTTCGCGCCCAACCCGACGGGGTCCTGCTGTCGGTCAAGCTCCAACCACGGGCCTCCGCCAACGAAATCGGCGAAGCCCTCGGCAGCGAACTCCGCATCAAAGTCACCGCTCCGCCCGTTGACGCCGCCGCCAACGAAGCCCTGCTCAAGGTGCTGGCACTGCAATTGCACTGCCCGCGAAACCGGGTGGATATCCTCCGCGGCCACACCTCGCGCCATAAGGTGATCAAGCTCTACGGCATGACCCCGGAAGCGGGTCCGGGAACACTCGACGCTGCGCGGGTGAGCTAACGGGGGGATGGCTCCGCGGCGAACGGACGGCCAGTGACGAAGTCACGCGCAGCATCAACCAGCTTGTAGCGAATTTTGACGCCTTGGGCGAGATTGGCATTCAGGACTTGCAGCATGCCCTCGCGGCCTTCGCGTGTTTGGAAGCCGTAAGTGTTGATTCGCGTGTTGAAAACATCGGTGGCTGGAGCTTGGGACCTGATCTTCGCAGCCAGCGCATCTGCCGTAAGCGAGTTCCACTCCTGGTCTTTCAACTTGATGAGCAGCAGGTCAACGCGGATCAGTGCGCGGTTGGCGTCAAGGGCATCAATCCCACGCTCTCGCATCCAAGCTTTCCCCTCGGCGGAGTTGAGCCAGTCATAGCGTGCCGGCTCCCGGTCGTTGGCTGAGGGTGCCAAAGGCAGGTCGATGAGCTTGCCCGTGTCGAAATCAATCGCGCCAGTAACCACCAGCTCGTTGACCGGGCCAAAAGTCAGTTGCTGTTCCAGAGGTAAGCCCATTTCGTAGGCCGCATGCACCTGAAACTGCACATTGCTGAGTGCCCCCCAGCCATTGAAGAACCAAAAGCCGGAGCCGTCATGGCGCAGGTTGAGACCTCCCGGAACTTCTGAGTCTTCTGTTATTCGTCGCAAACCGATTATTGTGCAATAACCTCCCGGAAACCCCGGCGAATAGACCGCCACCTGGACCTCGCGATAAGCGTATCCGGCGGCATCCAAATGACTCCGAGCTTCTCCTGCGAGTCTCTGATTCACCGCTGAGATGCGGGCGGATTCGGCTTCCCGGCGAGAGCGATTCGTCAGCAAAACCGGTGTGCGATCCGTCAGAAAAAGGAACGCACCGAGTGCCACGGCGACCAGAAGCAATAGCGACACAACGGCTATGAGGAGGGACTTCGTTGCAGAAACCCGGCGCGGTGTGGGAATCGGCTGGGACGGCGTAGTTCCTGGTTGAACGGACTCGCCGCTTCTGAAAGCCTCCCGCACCTCTTTTTTTGTCAGCACGATCAGCGCCCAAACGCCGAAGGGCACACCCAGCAGGCAGCCGGGAGGTGTGATCATGGCTAGAATGCTCACGGCCACTGACAAGCCGTAGGCCTGCAAGCGCAGCATGCGCGACCCGCCAACGATCACTAACCCGCCCATGCCTGCCATAAGCATTATCGGCACCACCATCGCTATCGGTCCACCGTGAGAACCTACCGAGAGCGTGGCGGCTATTGGCAGCAAAACGTTAATGACTCCACTGATGATCAGGCCAATGGCCGGGACTTGTAGCCCGCGGCGGGATTTCCCGATGGCCGCCGCGCTTGCGCTTGAGTGCGCCTGACCGCCGGGGGGGTGCGCACCAGACGATGTGCTCGCAATCGTTTCCACATCCTCCTTGACCCGGCTGGCCTGCTGGTAACGCCGTTCCGGCTCCTGCTCCAGCGTCCGCAGCACCACTTCGTCCAACCGCGCATCCACGAGGACCTTCTTTGACGGAGCTTCGACTTTGCCCGCGGCCGGCAACTCGCCGGTTAGCATTTGGTAAAAGACCACACCCAGAGAATAGATGTCGGCTCGATGGTCCACCTCGGTCGGATGCTCGCGTTGTTCGGGCGCCATATACTGAGGGGTGCCCATCACCGTGCCCGCGCCGGTGCTCGCGGGTGAGATAGCTGTTGCCTCTCCGCTGGCGGCTTCGGCTGTGCCGACCAGCTTTGCCAGGCCGAAGTCCGCCACCTTCACATGACCCTGCCGGTCCAACAGGATGTTCTCCGGCTTGATGTCCCGGTGAATGATGCCCTGGTCGTGGGCGTACTGCAGCGCGTCGCAAATCTGCGGCACGATGGCCAGCGCCTCGCGCGACGACATGCGCCCCGCCTCAAGTACCCGCCGCAGGTTTACACCGTGGACAAACTCCATCAGAAAGTAATACAGGGGCTGAGGATGCGCGGTCTCGCGGCTGGTGTCGCCGCCGGCCCGGCCAAATTCGTAGAGGGTGACAATCCCGGGATGGTTCAGCCTGGCCAGAGCCTTGGCCTCACGAGCGAAGCGCTCGGCGAAGGAGGGGTCCTGTCCAATATCCGGGGGAAGAATCTTGAGCGCGACAATGCGGTCGAGTTCCTTCTGGCGCGCCTTATAGACCGCGCCCATCCCGCCCTGACCCACGAGCTCGAGGATTTCAAGCTGCGGGAACAGGGAAGCCAGCTCGGTTACGGGAGGAGGGGTGAAACGAGGCCGCGGGCCGGAGGGCTCGCCAAGCGCCTCGGTCTGGGTGGCCTGGAGGAACTGGGCCGCGCAGCGGGGGCATGGCCCGGCCTTTGGACCGGGCGGCAGCTCGGCGCCGCAACGCTGACACTTTGAAGCATTTTCGCTCATGTCCTCAGATAAGAAATGCCCGCCGAATGTTACATCGCATTTTGTCTAGGCCTGGCTCAGGGCCTCGAGGACCTGCCGCATTTCGCTCTCGACTTCCGCCGGGTCGGCAACGGTATTGGCGATGGTTTCGCGGAAGATCTCCCGAAAGCGCTTGCGTAGGCGGTGCAGGGCTACCCGCGCCGCCCCCTCGGTCGTTTGCAGCCGGGAAGCGATTTCGGCGTAAGGCAGCGCCGAACGGTCTTGCATCAGGTGCGGCTCGAGATGATCCCACTCGCCGGCCTTGCCGGCACTCGAATGTTCGCGTTCCAGGCGGCCCAGGGCTTCTGTGAGCAGGGTCAGCGCCCAGCGCCGGTCGTAGATGCGGTCGGGAGTCAGCGCTCCGCCGCGCTCGTCTTGGAAACGTTCTTCGGCCAGTGAGGTGTCGAAGGACAGATGAGTCTGCAGCCCGCCGCGCTTTTGGGCGCTGAGACGGTCCCATTCATTGGCGAGAAAGCGCTTCAAAGCCATGCGCAGGAAGGTCCGGAAGCGTCCTTTTCCCGGGTCCACCGCGCGCAGGTAATCTTTGGACAGAAGCCGGGCAAAGAACTCCTGCGTGAGGTCCTGCGCCGCATGCGGTGGGTAGCCCGATGCGCGCACGAATGCGTAAAGCGGATACCAGTAGGTGCGACAGAGGGTATCCAGTGCCTCATCCGAGCCCGCGGACGCCTTGTCCTGGGCTTGGAGCACGACTGACCAGTGGGTGGTGACGAACTGCGGTCGCAAGGGGGCCGTCGACGATACGCTGCTGTCTGACGTTGGCATTAGGACGTAATAAGCAATCCAGCCGTCTTGTTACCTGATGAGACTGTGAACAGTGCCGTACGTCCAGTGAATTTGCTTTTGCGCGCCGCGCGTACTCAGCGCTGCGCGGGTGAACCTGCTCCCCACAAACTTGCCAACGCACTTATCGCCTCGTTCATAGTTTTCCTGGGCATAAACTCTAGCTTTCCGTGCCGCGCTGGGCCAGAATTGATCTGCAACCAATGAGCACGCCGCCGTTTCTTCGCGCCCAACCCGACGGGGTCCTGCTGTCGGTCAAGCTCCAGCCGCGGGCCTCCGCCAACGAAATCGGCGAAGCCCTCGGCAGCGAACTCCGCATCAAAGTCACCGCTCCGCCCGTTGACGCCGCCGCCAACGAAGCCCTGCTCAAGGTGCTGGCACTGCAATTGCACTGCCCGCGAAACCGGGTGGATATCCTCCGCGGCCACACCTCGCGCCATAAGGTGATCAAGCTCTACGGCATGACCCCGGAAGCGGTCGCCGAAAAGCTGGGCAAGACCTAGCCCGGATCTCCTACCCTCTCACTGCGCAACGACCGGATTTCTCAGAATCCCGGCCCCTTCAAGCTCGACTTCCGCGACATCGCCGGGCTTCATCGCGGAGGTCTTGCCCGGCGTGCCGGTGAAGATCAAGTCGCCCGGATACAGGGTGACATACTGGCTGATGTAGCTCACAAGGGCGGCCACGTCGTGAATGAGATGATCGGTCTTCTCTTCCTGGACGACCTGGCCGTTGAGGCGCATCGTCAGCTTGAGATTGCCATAGTCAACCCCGGTGAGGATCCAGGGGCCCACCGGGCCGAAGGTATCGGTCCCCTTGGCCCGCCACCACTGGATATCCTTGCGATCCTTGTCGTTCTGCCAGATCCGCTCGCTCACATCGTTGCCCGGAGTAACGCCGAAGACGTGGTCCAGCGCCTTCTCTTTGGGCACCTTGCGGCAGGTCTTCCCGATCACAACGACCATCTCAGCTTCGTAGTGAACGTCTGTGGAATCCCTGGGCAGGACAATCGGCTCCCCAGTGGCGATCAGGCAGGAGGGGCCTTTGTGGAAGGCCTGCGGGATCTGGAACAGCGGAGGAACCTTCTCATTGCCCAGGTGACTCCTGTAATTCCCGGCTAACGCCAGAACCTGCGTGGGCGTGGTGGGCGTGAGCACTTTGACCTCCTTCAGCGGGTGGCGAATCCTGGTCTTGGACCATTTGCCGAACATATCTCCCGTAAGCTGCCGGACCTGATCGCCCTCGAGCATGCCGTATGCAATCCTCTCCCCTTTCTGAAAGCGGAGAAACCGGGCCGGCTCGGCGGCATCAGTGATCCTGGCTGCCGCGAGCAGGACCAGGCAGGAGCAGATCAGTGAGAATGGCCTTTCCATTGTGTTCATGCTCGGGGAGTGTAGACCGCAGAGCGCGCGCGGCAAGGGTTTCTCCGAAGCTCACTGTCAAGGAGGCGAATGCCGGCCTCACCCGCAGAGCGCCAGCTTGCCGCCGGCTGGCACGGTCATTGGTATTTGTGGCTTTGCCTGGCTCAACCAAAACCATCTTGGCGGGGCTCGGCCCGTTTGCCAGACTGCGCCGCCTTGAGACCGTTCGTAACCTGGATGGAAAGCACGGGTGCCTTGGCGCCGTGGTGCTTTCTTGGCCTGTTCGTAGCCGCCTCCTTTCTCATGATCTGGCGGCTCGAGGCGATGAGCGAGAGCGGTGTCGAGGGCACGGTCCTCGGCACGCTTGTCATGCCCTACTGCTCGGGCATGGGCAACCTGATCTTCGCCTTCGTCCTCGGCGCCAAAGGCGGCCCCGGCGCGGAAGTGCTGACCAATTCCCTCGTCAACAACGTCACCAACATGACCCTGATCATTGGATTGCCCACGATGCTCTGGGGCATGAGCGTGCTTCCGGTCGCCAGGTCTGCCAGGAAAAAGAAGCCCAACACCAGGGAACACCGTATCAACCGGCTATCGCTCCTGCTCACCCTGACCGCTGTCCTGTTCTTCACCGGTGCGGTCTGGGCCCTGGCGCGCAACGGCACTCTTGATTTCGGGGACGGCCTGGTTCTCGTCGGGTTGTTCCTGTTCTGGCAGTGCTTCCACGTGTTCGACGTGCTCAAGAACAACGTCCGCCAGAACAAGTCCTTTAGCTGGATGCTGCCTCTCGACCTGGCCGCGCTGGCCATCGGCGCTTACGCGATCTACCTCAGCACCAATTGGCTGGTGGGCTGGTTGTCAGGCATCCAGACAGGTTTTGTCAGCGCCCGGCATCTGGGGTGGCTCAGCGGCTGGCTCATGGTCTTGCCCAACGCCCTACTCGCCTTCTACTACGCCCGGCGCGGCAATCCTGAAGTCGTCTACACCTCGCAGGTGGGCGACGGCCATATCAGCATTCCCCTGTGCATTGGCATCTTCGCCCTTTACCATCCCATTAAGGTGCCGCCGTTCTTCCACACAGGCGTGGCCATCCTCCTCGGAACCGCGGTGGTCCACTTCTTGTTCATAGCAACCCTTGGGCGGCTGCCTCGCTTTATGGGGTGGATCCTGACCGGCACTTACGCCGTCTTCCTCTACCAGGGACTGGGGACCTAAAGTCCGGATTAGCGCACCGTGCGCAACGGATCGCCCCGGAACTTCTCGCTCAATTCCACATAGGGCACCTGCGCCGCCAGCCAAAGCGGATCCTGGGCGATCGCGTCCATAGTTTGGACGGTGTTGTTGCAAATCAAGTAGATCCCCCGCCCGACTACCATGAACGATTCGAACGCCGACCCCACTCCCTGGCGCGCAAATTCGAAATCCCCCACTCCGTGCTCAACGTGGATAAGCCCGTCCCGCAAGTCCCCCATGTCGGTCAGGAAGTTCTTCTGGAACCCCCTCTTCCGGGGCCCGGTGTAGGACAGCAGTCGTCCCTTGCGGCTCGCCAGCGAAATTATCGCCCACTCGTCAAAAACGACCTTCTTATACCGGGCATTCATCTGCTCGGCGCACGTTTCAGATAACTTAATAGCCTGGTTCAGTGTCATAGCTAGGCGCTTGGCCTGCACTCTGCGATACAGCAAATCCAGGGCCATGTAACCGGTAGCCCCGGCCCGGCCCTTTGCCGATTTCCTCGACCCAATCCCCTCCAAAGTGCCAGCCCGCACAGGCAAGCACTCCTGAGGCGCCATCGTCGCAGGGAAGGCTTGCAGCGACCGATTTGGATCATTAGAGTGACAGCCGACACGGTCGGCGCATGAGTGACATTCACACGCAGGCATTCGGGACAGTCGGATCCGGTCGCGGGGGCGAGATAACCGTCAGCAAGAGCATTGCCGCCACCGCCGGCGGCAGCGCGGCGGAGGTCTATACGATGACCATCGGGGGCGAGACGATCTCCTTGTTGCCATTGCGCAATTGGAGCCAACTGGACGTTTACAAGTGGAGAGCGCGCGGGAAGCTGCCCGGAACCCCCGCCGGCCTGGAAATCACTTTCGATCACGTAAGGGTGACCGGTGAGACGGTGTCCATTAGAGACCCTGAGGGCGCCGCCAAGCTGCAGAGGCTGCTGAACGAGTGGCTGGCTTTCGCCCGAGGCAGCCAGGAACTGACGCAACAAATGGCCCACCCGACGCCGGTGCCTGTTGCGGGAGCGGCCTCGGTTCAGCCGGCCAACCTCCCCCCGCGCTTCCGGGTGGAGATTGACAAGGAAGGGCGGGTGCACATTCACTGCCTCCAGGGCAAGGAGACGCTGGCCACGATCGGGTTAAACCTCCCCGGCCTGAACAGCCTCATCAACCAGGGCCTGATGCATAAGCCCCATGCCCTGCAGGTGGGTGCGCTCCATGACTGGGTGGAATTGGACGGGGAGTTCTTCAGCTTCGAGAAAGGCAACAACGACTCCGCCAAGCTCGAAAAGGTCCTCAATGAACGTTACGTGTCCACCGCCGCGCTCGGTCAGGGCAAGGAGGTGGTGGTCTTTTCCAATGTCGCCTCCCCGACGGGTTTTGACATCCAGTTCGCGGCCAAAGTAGGCGGCGTTATCGAGCGCCGCCGGTGGCCGCTGAATGAGGAATCCCTGACGCTGTTACAGTCCCCGGATAAATGCGGGCTGCTGCCCAGGCACCTGGTGATCAAGCTGTCGCCGCCAAGCTTGATTTTCAAACGCAGGACCCCCGATGGGGGTGAACGCTATCTAGACGAAGGGCCGGAGCACACCCTGAAGGTGGTGGGAGATAATGGCGAGGAGCGATTTATTGACTTGAGCCAACCGGTGAATTACCTGCGGCTCACGGCGGTGCAATTGACAGCGGTCTTCAATCATCCGGCCATCAATTTGCACGGCGGGATTTCGCCTCAGGCCAGTGGTGCGAGTCAAAGCCCCAGCCCGGCTCAGGTGGTGACGCCATCGGATCGGCGGCCCGGGCCGATTGTCGTGAAGCTGCCGCAGCCAAAGGTTGAAACGAAACCACCGGAAGCCCCCAAGCACGAGCCCAAACTCGTTAGCGCCCAACCCAGACCTGCCGAGTCTGCCGCCCAACCGGTCCCGGCAGCCAGGCTGTTGCCGAATTTGTGGCTGGAGGACGTACTCGGCCGGCCTTCGATCCGGCATGATTGGTTTACCTTGCTGATCTACCGCAAGATGGCCGAACATTACGGCAATTCTCATGAAGATATGTTCGGGCCCATTCCTTGCTGGGCCAGCCGCCTGGGCGATGTGGACGATGTTTGCGACCGGGCATTTCGCGGGATCTTCCTTACGCAGAAGGGCGGGCTGGCTTACCTCAACCAGGGACATATTGCGCGTTTTCACAAGGAAGTCGCCTTCGTGGGGACCCTGGAGTCCGCCATCGAAGGGATTGGTGTGGGCCTCAAAGCGGTCGGCGCAGACTCGCAACAACGCGTCGTCTTCATCGTCACCGACCATTACCACGCTCACTTCGGACTGCCCGATCAAACCGTTGTCGAGGAACTCAAGCACCTCAGGGAATATGGCGCGCTGCTAATGAGTGTGGACGAGGTCCTGCACAGCCCCGAACCGATCGAGGTGGTCTGGACCGTTCCGGCTGAGCAGCAAGACGCCGATGATCCCCAGGCGGTGGAGAATGCAAGGCCCGGCAGCGCTGCTGCGGTCCAGGCGCCGTAGCCAGCCGCAGGGCGAGAGTGAAAGACGGCTGCCTGCTGACGGGCGCGTTGGTTTGACAGGCGGCTTGGCGGTTTGCCATGCTCGACGCGTTTGATGCAATGAAAAGCCAGCCTTTCACCCGCCGCGCATTCCTCAAGACCGCTGCCGCCGCAGGAGCGGCGGTCGCCTTTCCAACCATTGTCCCCACGAGCGTGTTCGGGCGGAACGCGCCCAATAGTCGCATCAGCATGGGATTGGTCGGCATGGGGCTGATGATGGGGTCGCACCATCACATCATGCTCGGGCGCGCAGAAGCGCAGGTGGTGGCAGTGTGCGACGTGGACCGCGGCCGGCGCGAGCGGGCCAGGACCCAAACCGAGAAGTCTTACGCGGCGCCAAAGGCCAGCGGCGCTTACAAGGGCTGCGACGCTTACAACGATTACGAGCGCGTTATGGAGCGCGCGGACATTGACGCCGTGGTCGTGGCCACGCCGGACCATTGGCACGCAATGATTTCGGTGGCGGCGATGCGGAGCGGCAAGGATGTTTATGTGCAGAAGCCCATGACGCTCACGGTCCAGGAGGGCCGCCTGATGAGCGACGTCGCCCGGCAATACGGGGCGATATTACAGGTGGGTTCCCAGCAGCGTTCCGAGCGCGCTTTTCGCAAGGCGTGTGAGATCGTCCGCAACGGCTGGATCGGCAAGGTCCACACCATCTACACGCACATAGGTGAATTCCCGCCCGCCCAGACGCTGCCGGAGGAGCCCATCCCCGACGGCTTCGACTATGACCGATGGCTGGGGCCGACGCCCTGGTATCCCTACCACAAGAAGCGGGTCGAGGGCAATTACGGTGGCGGCTGGCGCTGCTTCTGGGAATACGGCTCACGCAAGAACGGCGATTGGGGCGCGCACCACTTCGACATTATTCAATGGGCGCTCGGCATGGACGATTCCGGTCCGGTTAAGTTCATCCCCAAAGGACTCGAGGGCGCCGAGTATCAATCCCACGTTTACGCTGACGGCACGCGGGTCTGGAAGAACCATCCGGTGAAGAGCGGTCAGATGATCCAGTTCATCGGCGAGTCGGGCGAGGTGCTGGTCAGCCGTGGCGACCGACTGGACACAACCCCCGCCGAGCTAAAGAACCGGCCACTGGCTCCCGGCGACATTCACCTCTACGAATCATACGATCACGAGGGAAACTGGCTGGATTGTATTAAGAGCCGCAAGCCACCCATCTGCCCGGCTGAGATCGGGCATCGCACCGCAACTATCTGCCACCTGAACGGCATCGCCGAACGGCTCGGCCGGCCTATCAAGTGGGACCCGGTGAAGGAGGAAATCATAGGTGACGCCGCAGCCAGCCGCTGGCTGGATCGCCCGCGTCGCACCCCATACGTAATATGAGCCTCCCCCAATCCGCCATTTCCGGCCGCCAGGATGATCGCGGCCAGCCTAACCAACCGCCGCCGGGAGGCAGGGGCTGTTTCTGACTACCTGCCCGGAGACGAAATTATGAAGCAAGTCTTATGATAACTGAGGTGGCTTTCGCACGATGGCGAAGCGCCCAGGCTCGCCTTGGGTGGCGCAGCATTCGAGTCTGGGGATTTCTCTTCCTCAGCATGACCACGCTGCCAGCCGTTGCGGGCGTGGAGCAAACGGTCACCGACCTCCTGCCCAGGCTCGCCGCCGCCAAGGTGGAAGACCGCTATGACGCGCAAATGGAATTGCAGGCCTTGGCGGCCAATGCCGCCCGTCCCGGCGCGGAATCTGAGCGCGCCGAACTGGCCGGAGTCCTTACCGCTAAAGCCACCGACGCAGCAGTGCCTCAGCCGGCGCAGGTTTGGGTCGTGCGCCAGCTTGAGTATATCGGCGCGGCGGAATCGGTCGCAGCGCTGGCGGCATTGCTCGATGGTTCGGACGTGGAGTTGAAGGAATGTGCACGACGGGCTCTGGAGAAGAATCCTGACTCGACGGCGGGCGACCGCTTGCGCGCGGCGCTCCAGCGGGGCGGCGAGGTCAACTGGAGGATAGGACTCATTCAGTCGCTCGGGGAGCGCCGGGACAGCCGCGCGGTTGAGCTCATAAGCGGTGAACTGAGCGGCAAGGAGACCGCCCCTGTTGCAGCTTCCGCACTGGGAAAGATCGCCGACGCTCAAGCGGTGAGCGCGTTGTGGAGGGCCTACGACAGAGGCGTTGTCGGTGCCGCCGACGGATTGGTCATGGCCGGCAACCGCCTCCTCTCGGACGGCGTTGGCGATCCTTCGGCCCAGGCCGTCTTCAAGCGGCTTTATCTGGGCGGCGCCAGGCAGGCAAGCGCCAGGGATCCGATTGCGCCGGTTCAGGTGCGCGCGGCCGCTCTGATCGGCTGGGCCAAGGCCGATCCGCACACGGCCCGGCCCTATATCGAGGCGGCCCTGCGACTGCAGCAGCCGGAACTGCAGCTTGCGGCGGTATCCGCGGCCACAGCCGCTTTTGAAAAGGCTAAGGTCGGCCCCTTTCTTGTGCCTCTGTTGCCGGGACTTCCATCCACCGCCAAGACCTATGCGTTGCGGGTGCTCGACGCTTCCGCCGAGAAAGAGATCATCGCCGCCGCGAGCGACCCGGACGAATCGGTGCAGTTGGCCGCGCTCGAACGGCTCGGCCAGATTGGCAGTGCGGCCAGCATCCCGGTGCTGTTCCAGACCGCTGTCGCCGGTTCGGCCAGCGCGCGGAGGACAGCTGCGGGCGCGCTCGCGAGCATCTCCGACCGCAACGCCGGCGCGGCTATTGGCAAACTGGCCGGAGCAGGCGGCAGCCGGTCGCGCGCCGTGGCGATGGAGGCTTTGGCAGCAAGGAACGACAAGACGGCTGCGCCCGCGTTGCTGAAGTACGCAGGAGAACCCGACCCTGCGGTGAGCGCCGCGGCATGCGCCGCCCTGGCCAGGTTGGGAACCGACAGCGAACTGGATGGCTTGATTCAGCTTGTGCTGGCAGGCCGAGCAGCCGGCGCCGCGCCTGCCTTGCAGGCCGTTGCCGGCCGCACCACGGACAAGGCCGCCGCCGCTCAGAAGTTGATTGCCCAGGCACAAGCCGCCGCGCCGACACAGTTGGCTCCGCTCCTGGAGGTGCTCGCGGTGCTGGGCGAAGAAGAAGCTCTTGGCGCCGTCTCCAGTTTCGTGAACAGCAGCAAAGCAGAAATCAAAGATGCTGCGATTCGCGCCTTGGCTAACTGGCCGGATTTTGCCGCCAACAAGGAGCTTCTGGCAGTGGCTGCTGATCCCAACACGACGCGTACCCACAATGTGCTGGCCGTCCAGGCCGTCGCGCGGCTGGTAAAAGCGGCGGACAGAGAGCCGCCCGGGGCTCGCGTGGAGGTTGCGCTTTCCGCGCTGAATGCCGCCCGGCGCGACGAGGAGAAGAAGCTGCTGCTGTCTGCGCTTGCCTCGGTGCCAGACAAGAAGGCGGCGGACGCGATCAAACCCTATTTGCGCGATCCGCAGTTCCAGCAGGAAGCCGGCCTCGCCGCCATGACCCTGGCCGAGGCGTTGCGCAAACCCGACCGGCCGGCAGCCAGGGACCTGGCTCGGGCGGTGAAAGATGCCAACCTCTCCGACGAGCTAAACCGGAAAGCCAACGCGTTGTTGAACAAGAACTGATGCCCGGCGGCCGGCAGGGTTACTTCTTCACCCAAAGGTACTGCTGGACGACCGCATCGCGCAGCGTCACGACCAGCGTGCCGCGTGCAACCAGAGGAGGGTTGTCGTCATTGGCCTTCAGGCGGGCTTCGACCTTGTATTTGCCGAGTGGAAGCTGCCGTTTAATCTCCTGTTCCTGGCCAAAGAGGAAGACGGCTCCATCCTCTCGCTCGACACGCCAGTTCTGAACTTGCAGCGGATTTGCAGTCTGGCCAGTCCACCTGACTCTCAATCGCACCTCGACCAGATCGTTGGCCGGAGGCCGGGAAGTCCGGGCGGCTTCGATGGCCAGCGGGCCGGTCCAATCAACAGAGGGCGCGGGGAATCCAGGTTCGGTCAAGGCTGCCTGCGGTGGAACAGGTTCGCTTTGCGCCGACACTGCGGCTGCCGCCCGGGCGGGCATATCCACCTGAATGAAATTGGTAACCGGTTGTGAGAGCCAGTTGGTTTTGAACAGAACCACCGTCTCCCAGTTGGTCAAGCTGAGCGTGCTCCAATTAGTTTGATAGTTGTTGACGATGTTGGTTTGGAGCAGAGTGACGGTCACCGGATTGATCTGCGTCTTCTCAATCCGGTTGGTGCGATACTCGACTACCGTGTTAGTCCAGATGGCATCCACCACCACGTGGTTGGTGACCCGCCGCATATTCCAATTGGTATGAAAGGAAACCGCGTAGTTGGTCTGAAATGCGTCCACGACTACCCGGTTGGTCTCAGTGCGCAGCACGTGATTGGTGGCGTACACGTTGAAAACGTTTGTCCGCAGATGCGTGACCCAGTTGGTGTGGTACTCGTTGACAAAGTGATTGACGGGCATCGTCAATTCGATAACGTTCGTGATCCAGCGGTCAGACCAGTTTGTGCGCGTTATGTTCGCTTCCGCACCCGCCAGAGAGGATTTGGAGACCCATAACACCAGGCTTACTGTGAAAACACGCGCCAACCCTACAAGAGCTGAATTGCCAATCATAATCTCATTTATGAGTTAGCAGGCCACATGCCAAGCGGATGCGGTGTAAGTGTAGCGTCCACAGGTAGTTAGGAGTCATTCCCGGGACGAGCAGGTCCCCCTGCCATACATCAAACCGGGGGTGCCAAATGCTCCTGAGCGGCTTGGCATGCGCCGGAAGCCCGGCGCACACCAAAACCAGGCGGAAGAGCGGTAGGCTCAGGGATCGCCCGCCACTGCTGGTCAATTCAGCGTTTCGACGACTTTCGTTTCCGCTGTTGGGCTTGAAGCTTGGGAGGTCGAGCGGATTTTGGCCTGGCAGCTTGCCTGGCCGCAGGTTTCGGAGCGGTCTTCTCGTGGATTACCTGCCGCATCCGGTCGAGGTTTTTGTCAATCTCGACCCTGGCCCGGGTGATGCCTTTCTGGCTGAGGTTGATGGCGTCGGCCAGGAAAGAGCATCCCTTCTGAATGGCCGCCGGGTAGCTGCCATCCTTCATCTCGATTCCCTTGGCTTTGAGGAATTGGCTGAGGTAGTCGTAAAGTTCTTCTTTTTGTATTCGTTTCATACGCAATCCTGTTCCGGTGTTCGCCCGCAGCATCACCTACCTGTGACCAGGGGGCAATTACACAACCCGGTCAGGTTTGTAATTTCGGGCTCAGCCGTGGATTGCAGGAAGCCACGTTTGCGCGACTGCCCCATTACGCCCGGGCACAAGGCGACCGAGTTCAGCTTCCCTGCTAAACCCGACGCGGCTGAATGCTCACGGAGGGTGCTGCCGCGGCGCGTGAATACCGGGAGAAGGCAACCCCCTCAATCTCAACCAGCAAATCGGGCCGGCAAATGTCCGCCACCGCGTAAATGACCGGCACCCCACCAAAGCGCTGCTCACAGATGGCCCGGCATCTGGGCAGGTCCTCGGGACGCTTGAGATAGACGCGGATCTTGGCCAAGTCGCGAAGGCTGGCGCCGGCGCCTTCGAGACCGTGCTGACTGAAGTTCTCCTTCGCAATCAATCGTTCGATGTTGTCAATCGTCTGCTCGGTTTGCTTTTCGGGGTCGCCCGGGTAGCAGGTCTCGGAGTCAACGATGCTGGCGGTACCGGAAACCCAGGTGGTGAGGCAGTCCCCCAGCATTAGGGCAACGGCGCGCGAGAATTTCGGGCTCTGCGATGAGTACCTCGCGTCGTAGGCGTAAGCCGGGGTTTGCCGGGGATTCTCCAGCGGGAGCAGCACAATATCGTCGCGCGGGGTCTCCAGCGCAACACAGCTCATTACGAGTCCGCGGCCACCCATGCCAATGCCGGTGCTGGCCGGGTAAACGCCCTGCGCCGCCGCCGGGGCCAGCGAGCTGCAGCGAAAGCGAACCCCGCGGTAGTAGTCCGACCGCGCACGGTTTAGTTCCTGATAGCGCCCGACCTTGCCCTCGGGCCTGGTAATGCCGCCCAGGTAGAACCACGTGCGGACTAGGTGTTGGAAACCGCTGCCGGCTTCGGCCAGCGCGGCACGGGTGTGTTCCAGGACATCGAGCGTTTGCGCATAGACTCCCCGGGATGCGGAGGTCGGCTTGAAGCCGGCGCAGTAGATCCAGCGCACGCCGTCGTAGGCGACCGAAAGCGTGCGTGAGCCGAAGTGCTCGACGCGGACTGAATCACCTCCGATTGCCCAGGCCTCAAGAGCCAAAGCAGCGCCGTTGCAAGGCGGTTGCAGAATGAAATTGGCTACGGGCGCGTTGGAGTTGAAGAGGTCGGAGAGAAGTTCCTCGAAGGCCGGCTGGTCGCGGAGGTTCTTGAGGAAGACCGTCAGGACGGTGACCACCATTGTCTCGGGCTGACGCTCAAGCACGGCTTGCAGCGCCGCCAGCACCTCGCGGGCCTGCTCGCGAAATACGCCTCTTCGCCGGGGAGTAACCATAATGGCCACCCGCACAGAATCGCCCAAATCTACGCGCGAATGCATCAAGTCCACCGTCGTGCCCGGAGCGCCCGCGGCCGCGCCTATGGCCGGTCGCGCAGGCAGAGCGCGACCGCGCGAAGGTGTCTTAACCTGCGCGCGCTCAGCCGATGAAGTGGCACACATAGTCGGTGATGATAGCAGGACGGCTGCCTATCTCAAGGTACTCGCTCCTTTTATAGACTTATCTTTCCGGCTGTCGGTTTCACAAATAATTGTCGTTTCCGGGTGTTCCTTGCGTTGCGTCTGCTCGCGCCGTTCTGTGAGTTCTGAAACTTGCTGTTGTTTCGGCGACCTCCTCTGCGCAAATCCGCTCGACAGGCACGGCGGGTCTTTCCCATCATTCCGGCCACAGCTATGCCAGGCACCGAAGTTCCTTTGCAGTACCTGTTGACTCTCCCGCCACGCATGGTGCTGGAGTTCGAGGCATTGGAAGGCCGACGACGGCCCGAATGGATTGCAGCCTGCGATCCGCCCGGTCAGCCCTTGGGATCAGGGGGCGGCACGGCTAATCTCCTGGCGGAAGCCTGGCGCGCAAGCGCCCCCACCGAGTCGTTTGCCGCCTGGCTCCGCCAGAGCCGCAAGCTCATCCTGCATGCGGGTGGCCTGAGCCGGCGTCTGCCCGCCTACGCGCCCGTCGGCAAATTGCTCATGCCGCTCCCCGTGTTTCGCTGGTCGCGCGGCCAGCGACTGGACCAGTCGCTGCTCGATGTGCAATTGCCTGACTACCAGCGCGTCCTGGCCCATGCCGGGCCACGCACCGCCGCCCTGGTTACCAGCGGGGACGTGCTGCTGCGCTTCACTCGCGATCTGCCGCCCTTCCCTGAAGTGGATGTCCTCGGTCTTGGCATGAGAGTGGCGCCTGAGAGGGCGAAGGACTTCGGCGTGTTCTTTTCCCCGCGCGCTCATCCGACCGAACTGGCGTTCTTCCTGCAGAAGCCCGCCGCGACAAAGATTCGCGAGTTAGCAGAGGATTATCTCTGCTTGATTGACACTGGCATGTGGCTGTTGAGCGAGCGGGCGGTGGAGGT
This sequence comes from Candidatus Paceibacterota bacterium, assembly GCA_035452965.1. NCBI lineage: Bacteria > Bacillati > Minisyncoccota > Minisyncoccota bacterium. The sequence goes on from DAOTCE010000008.1 coordinate 121,868, forward strand.
GCTGATGGAACGGTGCGGCTGGGAGACGAGCCGGTTCGCCGGCGGCGCACCGCGCCGCTACGAGCTCTACGCCGAGTTTGGCCTCGCCCTCGGCAAAACGCCCACGGCTCGCGAGGCAGCGGTTAATGCGCTGACTTGCGCCGTGGTGCCGCTGCCCGAAGCTGAGTTCTATCACTTCGGCACGAACGGCCAGATGATCGAGTCGGTCTCGGCCTTGCAGAACCTGGTCCTGGATGAAACCAAGGTCGGCCGGACGGGTGCGCGTCAGCAGCCGGACCAGGTGACCCAAAACTCACGCTTTGACGCCGCCTTGCGCCGACAGGGCAACCACACGCTATGGGTAGAGAACAGCGTGGTGCCGTCGGGCTGGCAGCTTGCCTCGCAGCACGTGCTCACCGGCGTGCCGGAAAACGAATGGGCCCTCAGCCTGCCGGCCGGCGTCTGCCTGGACTTCGTGCCGATCGGAAAGGACCAAATCTGCGTTCGCGCCTACGGCTTCAACGACGCCTTCCAGGGACCGCTCGGCGACGCCTCCACCCGCTGGTTTGGCCGCCCGCCCGCTGACTGGTTTGCTGCGCGTGGTATTCGGCCCGAAGACGGCGCCCTTGATCCGCAGGCCGATCTTCAATCCTGCGCGCTCTTTCCGGTTCTGCCGGAAGCCAAGCTCGATCCGCGGTTTATCGAGTGGCTGTTTGCAACCGCGCCCCAACGCGAGACTGGCTTCGCCCGTCGCTGGTGCGAGCTGCCCCGGCTTTCCGCGCAACAAATCCTCGACAAAGTCAACGTGCGCCGCATTTACGAGCAACGCTCCCGTCTGCGCCAGGCCTGCCTCTCGCCGATGCTCAGGAACTTTCGCTGGAGCGTGTTCTTCCGGCTCGACCTTGAAGCGACGGCGCGCGCCTTTGCCGCAGGCGCCGGCGCATTGCCCGAACTCCAGCTCGACGACCACGACGACCCGATGCAGTTGGTTCACGACCAGATGTTCCGCTCCGCTGTGCTGCGGCATCGCGGCGGGCCGGGCTGGGAGAAGTTTGAGGCGGGCGCGTTCGCCCGGTTGCGGGAGATGATTGTCCAGGAAACGCGGCTCCTGCCCGCCAGCCCGCGACGCAACGTCATGGAGGATCAGATCGTCTGGGCCCGCAGCCCGATCCGGTTCGATCTGGCCGGCGGCTGGACTGACACGCCGCCTTACTGCATCGAGCACGGCGGCAAAGTGCTCAACGTCGCCGCCGATCTCAACGGCCAGCCGCCCATCCAGGTCTTTGCCAAACTCTCCGAACGCCCCGAGCTGGTTATGCGCTCGATTGACCTCGGTGTCGAAGAGCGCGTGCGCACCTACGCTGAGCTGGACACGTTCTCCCGCCCCGACAGCCCATTCGCGCTGGCCAAAGCCGCTTTCGCGCTCGCCGGGTTTCTCCCCCGGTTCCACGCGCAAGGCGGGTGCGGCTCGCTGGAGCAGCAACTGCGCGAGTTCGGCGCCGGCATTGAAATCTCCCTCCTCGCTGCCGTGCCCAAAGGCTCGGGACTGGGCACCAGCAGCATCCTCGCGGCCACGGTGCTGGCCGCGCTGGGTGATTTGTGCGGGTTGGACTGGGATCGCAACACGCTGTTCACGCGCACACTGGCGCTGGAGCAGTTGCTCACCACCGGTGGCGGCTGGCAGGACCAGGCGGGCGCGATCTTCCGCGGCATCAAGCTCATCGAGACATCGGCTGGGTTGGCCCAGAGGCCCGCCATCGGCTGGCTGCCGCATCACCTTTTCGACCACGACTACGCCAACCGCTCGATCCTGCTCTATTACACGGGCATTACGCGCCTGGCCAAGAACATCCTCGCCGAGATTGTCCGCGGCCTCTTCCTTAACTCGCCCTCGCATCTGGGCATCATTGCCGACATCGGTGCCAATGCCGATTTCGCCAGCGCCGCGATCCAGAAGTGCGACTACGACCTGCTTCTGGCTGCCATTCGCAACAGTTGGACGTTGAACCAGCGCTTGGACTCCGGCACAAACCCGCCCGAGGTGCAGCAAATTCTCGATCGGGTCAACGACTGCCTGGGCGCCGTCAAGCTGCTTGGCGCCGGTGGCGGAGGGTATCTGCTATTGTTCGGCAAGGACGAAACTGCCGCGGGCCGGATCAAGCAACTGCTGACCCAGCATCCCCCCAACGCCCGCGCCCGCTTCGTGGACTTCAGCCTCTCGACTACCGGCCTGCAACTCACCCGAAGTTGACACGGCACAAACCTGCCGCCCGGAGCTTCTCCGATGGCGCGGCGCAAGTCAGCTACAGCGTGGTTGATCTGCGTCTCAGGAACCGCTACATACCCCCGTGCCCAAGTTGAAGCGGCACGACATCATGATTCGACGGAGCTATATATACGTTCTACCAATTGTATTGGCGTTGGCAGCCTCAGGAACCGGAGTCACGGCTGCGGCACTGAAAGTGCAGGGATTGAAGTGTGAGTACCGGGTCAATCCACTCGGGCTCGATACGCCGCAGCCACGGCTGAGTTGGCGGCTGGAATCGCCGGAGCGCGGCCAGACCCAGACGGCTTACCAGGTGCTGGCGGCATCAACCAGGGCTCTGCTCTCCAAAGACGAAGCCGACTTGTGGGACAGTGGGAAAGTGATCTCGGGCAAATCGGTCCACGTGGTCTATGGCGGGCGGGCGTTGCGCCCCGGTCAGCGGGTGTTTTGGAAGGTGCGCGCCTGGGATCGCGACGACCGGCCCTCGGGCTACAGCGCAGAGGCGTGGTGGGAGATGGGATTGCTGGAACCGGGGGACTGGCGGGCGGTTTGGATCGCGCGCCAGCCAAGTGAGCCGCGCTCGGAGCAGCAGATGTTTGAGGATGATCCGGCGCCGCTGTTCCGGAAGGAGTTCCTGCTCGAGAAGAAGCTCCGGCGCGCGCGGCTCTATGTGAGCGGGCTGGGTTACTGCGAAATGCGCCTCAATGGGCAGCGCGTTGGGGACCAGGAGCTTGACCCCGGCTGGACCACCTACTCGAAGCGCGTGCTCTACTCAACTTACGATGTGACGGCCCAGTTGAAGCGCGGCTGCAACGCGCTGGGGGTGATGTTGGGGAACGGCTGGTTCAATCCTCTGCCGCTACGGCTCTGGGGCCACATCAATCCGCGCGAGAATCTGACCATCGGGAAGCCCCGTGTCATTGCGCAGCTTGTCGCCGAGTTCGAGGACGACACCGTGCAGACGGTCGTTACCGATGAAAGCTGGAAGGTGGGCGATGGTCCCATTCTGCGAAATAGTGTGTACCTGGGCGAGGTGTATGACGCGCGGAAGGAGGCGCAGGGATGGGACATGCCTGGGTTCGATGACTCAGGCTGGCAGCCGGCTGTATGCGCGGTTGAGGCGCTCGGGCCTTTGCGGGCGCAGGATGCGCCGCCGATTCGGGTGACGCGCGTCCTGAAGCCGGTCAAGCTCACCGAGCCGAAACCGGGGGTTTATATCTTCGACCTGGGGCAGAACTTCGCCGGGTGGATCCGGCTGCGAGTGCAGGGCGCAGCGGGGACGCGTGTGCGGCTGCGCTATGGAGAGTTGCTATACCCGGACGGCACGCTCAACGGAATGACCGCGGTATGCGGCCAGATCAAGGGTGGCGGCCCCGGCTACCGCTACGATGGCAAAGGGGCGCCCAAGACGGCGTGGCAGATGGACGATTACATTCTCAAAGGGCAAGGCGAGGAAGTCTATTCGCCGCGGTTCACTTTCCACGGATTCCGCTACGTCGAGGTCGTCGGCTACCCGGGCAAACCGACGCTGGCGTCGTTGGAAGGGTTGCGGCTCAACTCGGATGTAACCACCGCCGGTTCATTCGTTTGCTCCAACGAGCGGCTGAATCGGATCCAGGCGATGGTACTATGGACGGAGCTGAGCAACCTGTTCAGCGTAGAGTCCGATTGCCCGCACCGGGAGAAGTTCGGCTACGGGGGCGACATTGTGGCGGCGGGAGAGATGGCGATGTTCAACTTCGACATGGGACGCTTCTTTGCGAAAGCGGTGCAGGACCTGGCGGACGCGGTGCGCCCGAACGGCGGATTCACGGAGACGGCTCCGTATGTCGGGATTAGCGATGAAGGACTGGGCGAGCGGTCCGGGCCAGTAGGCTGGGGCACCGCACACCCGCTGCTGCTGTGGCAATTGTATCAACGCTATGGCGACAAACGGTTGTTGGAAGAGAATTATGACGCGGCATGGCGGTGGCTATCGTTGCTGCGGTCGCGCGCGCACGACGGCATTTTGGATAACGGCATCAGCGACCACGAAAGCCTGGTGCCGAAGCCGCGCGCCTTGACGGGAACGGGCTTTTACTACCTAAACGCGAAGTTGCTGGCTAACATCGCGCGGGCGCTGGGGAAGGATTCCGAGGCGGGGGAGGCGGAGACGCTGGCGGAGACCATCAAGGCCGCATTCAACCGGAAGTTCCTTCAGCCGGGCACCGGGCGGTATGACACGGGAACGCAAGCCTGCCAGGCGTTTGCGCTTTACCTGGGCTTGGCGCCGCGCGACGAACAGGACCGCGCGCTGGCCGTTCTGGTGCAGGATATCAAGGAGAAACATGGCAGCCATCTGACGACGGGCATTTTTGGGACCAGATTCATGCTCCATGCGCTGGCCGACCTGGGTCGGGCAGACGTGGCGTTTGACGTGGTGAACCAGCGCACGTTCCCCGGCTGGGGCCACATGCTGGAGAACGGCGCTACGACTTTGTGGGAGCATTGGGAGTTCAGCGACAACACCTTCTCCCACAACCACCCGATGTTCGGCTCGGTTAGCGAGTGGTTCTACCGGGTGCTGGCGGGAATCAATCCCGCCCCGGACGCGGTTGGATTTGACCGGATCATTATCCGGCCGCAGGTGGTCGGCGACCTGAAATGGGTAAAGGCCAGTTACGATTCGGTGCAGGGCAGGGTTGTCAGCGATTGGAGCTGCGAGGCGGGCAGACTGAAGCTGCAGGTGCATGTGCCGGTAGGCGCGACGGCAACAGTGTTCGTGCCGTCGAGGGACGGCGCGCAGGTCATGGAAGGCGGCAAACCGATCGAGCGCGCGCCCGGGGTCCGGTTCCTGGGACGGGAACGGGGAGCCGCGGTGCTGGCAGTTGGGGCCGGAAAATACAAGTTCACGTCCGCCTTCTAGCTTTACCTGGAGCAAAAGAGGCTTCTGACGGCATCTGCATCCTGGGCTTGCGCATGCAGCGCATGCCCTGGCGGTGAGGTCTCATTCTCTCAGGATTGACGTTTCCCCCGACGATGTGCGACAGCGTGTTTGCCCGGTTCCCACACACACGAACGACCGCGGCATCAAGGAGACGCCGGAACTGACATTATTCGGGACAAGGGGACGCTATCCGGCATGAAAATAGCTGCAAATGCTCGTTTAGTTGGAATTGAAACGGCGACGATTCAAATGAACACACGCATGCGACTGAAGGTGATCCTGGCCAGCCTGGCCAACCTGCTGGTGCTGAGCTACATTGTGTACCTGACAGGCCACAATTTCCTCTTCTTCGTTTTCTTCTTTGTTCCGGTGGCCATCTGCGGCTGGCACTTGGGAAGATTGGCGGTGTTCTGCATGGCCGTCCTCAGCGGCATGAGCTGGTGCGTCGTGGACATTCTCCTCAATCATGGCTATCCGTCCGAGTTGATCCGTTGTGCCAACACGTGCATCTGTTTTCTGGCATTTGCCATCATCGGCTTGCTCGTGCAAGGCCTGCGCCAGAGCCTCCAAGAGCAACTGCGCGTCCGCGGGGAATTGGAGGTAGCGCTAGACGAGGCCGAACGTTCAAGCGAACAGGTCCGCCGAATGCAAAGCCAAATGCAAGTCGTGTGCGCCTGGACCAAACGCATCAACATGGAAGGACGCTGGGTCGCGCTCGACGAGTTCCTGACCGACAAGCTCAATACCAAGATCACTTACGGCGTCTCCCCGGAAGCCATGGAGGAAGTCCTGCACAACGTGGAGAAGATGGAAGCGCCGGTGGCGGCCTGACCGCCCCGGCAACGCGGGAACAGGCTGGCCAAGCCGAAAGCTGAAGGCGCAAATCGTCTCCTTTCAGCTTGCACTTGCGCCGTTTTGCCGATACTCCTCTCGCCCACATATGGCAAAAGCATTAACTAAATCACAAGTCATCTCATCAATTGCGGAAACCGTCGGCATTAGCAAGAAGCAGGCTGGCGAGGTCATCGAAACCCTCGTGGCGCTGGCGTACAAGAACGCCAAGAACAGCTTCACGCTGCCGGGCCTGGGGAAACTGGTGTTGGTCAATCGCAAAGCCCGCATCGGCCGCAACCCGGCTACGGGCGAGCAGATTAAGATTCCAGCCAAGCGCGTGGTCAAGTTCCGCGTCGCCAAAGCCGCCAAGGACGCAATCCTGGGCGCCAAGTAAGAGGGAACAGAACGGTTACGTTATTGTGAAGGCGGAGGATCTATCCTCCGCCTTTCTGTTTGGAATTCCAGGAGTCGGAATGGAGGAAGCACGGTTTGTTTCGCTTCAGTCAGCCACGGTGCCCGGACAGCCAGCATGTCTGGGCCAGACAATGCAGGAGCGCCAACATTTCTGCCGCCGACCCGGCTGCTTGTCAGCTTCTGAGCCGAAAGGACCATCGTCGCTGCTTCCCTTTCCTGGCAAGACCAGGGTTTCCTTCGGTTTGGGTGAAATAGATTGGATCGTGCCCGGAACACCGGGCAGATAACGACGCGAGTCCGGCGATACCCCGGTGTGTATCCCATGGGGAGCGCTCCCCATGGGATACACACCGGGGTCACACCGTTATCGGGCCGGGACCACACCGTAGAACCGCGCCGGACTGTCCACTTTTGAGACAGTTGGGGCGGGGATGCCGGCCATGGACCGGTGCGCTCATCTTTGCGCAGTTTGCTGCCATTGATCGTCGAACAAGCAGGAATCTCGGCGCTCCAGTGCAGGAAACCGGCATCTGTCCGGCGGGTCTCCTGGCGATTCTTTTGGGCTTTGAACATCCCCCCGGGCACGTAGCATGGTCCCTGTGACGGTTCTGGAAGCCATTCAACGCAGTACGGAATTCCTGACGAGAAAGGGCGTGGACTCGCCCCGTCTCCAGACCGAACTGCTGCTGGCGCACCTGCTCAAACTGCCGCGCATGAAGTTGTATCTCAGTTTCGAGCGCGTTCTGACGTCGGCTGAGGTTGACGCTTTCCGGGCACTGATCAAGCGGCGCGGCCAACGCGAGCCGTTGCAGCATATTGTCGGGTCCACCTCCTTCTGCGGCCTGGAGATAGCCGTGAACCGCCACGTGCTCATTCCGCGCCCGGAGACGGAACTGCTGGCCGAGCGCGGTTGGGAGTTTCTGGCCCAAGTCACAAGCCACAACGCTCAGCCTTCAACCGCTCTGGACTTTGGCACCGGCAGTGGCTGCCTGGCCATCGCGCTGGCAAGCAAGTGTCCCGCCAGCGAGGTGTATGCCGTGGACCTTTCGCCAGAGGCGCTGTCGGTGGCGCGCGAAAATGCCGCCCGTCATGGCGTGGCGGAGCGAATCCGTTTCCTGCACGGGGACGGTTTTGCTGCCCTGCCGACGGACGCTCGCTTTGACCTCATTGTCAGCAACCCGCCTTACATCCCCTCCGCGGAAATCAGCGAGCTGCAGCCTGAGGTCCGCGATTACGATCCGCGCGGGGCCCTGGATGGCGGCGCGGACGGACTGGAGTACGGGCGGCGCCTGGCGGCGGAATCCGCGCCGTTCCTCAAGCCGGGGGGGCGCCTGATGCTGGAATTCGGCGACGACCAGGGGGAACTCCTGCGCGGGATATTCCAGGAGCAAAAGTGGGTTGTCGAAACGATTGTCGCGGACTACACTCACCGCCCACGATTCCTGGTTGCGACGTGCTCAAAGTAAGGCGCTGTGCCAGCGGTGAAGCCGCTGGGCAAGTGGATCGTTGTGACAACTAAGTTTGCATGGATAGTCTTTTGATCAAAGGTTCGGCGCCGTTGCATGGGGAAGTAACCGTCAGCGGCGCCAAGAACGCGGTGCTGCCGATTATGGCCGCCACCCTGCTCACGGCCGAGCCCTGCGTGATTCGGCGCGTTCCGCAACTCAGCGATGTGAAGTTCATGGGTCAGATTCTCGCCTGGCTGGGCGCCCAGGTTCGGTTCCAGGGGGACGTGGTCCGAATTCAGGCCAGGAAGATCAAGGGGGTCGGGGATTACGATCTGATCCGCAAGATGCGCGGTTCGATCTGCGTCATGGGGCCGCTGCTGGGCCGTTTGAGGAAGGCTACGGTCTCGCTGCCGGGCGGTTGTGTGATTGGCGCCCGGCCCATCAACCTGCACCTCAAAGGGTTCGAGGCGCTCGGGGCGAAAGTCGTTATCGAAGGTGGTTATGCCCACGCGACTACCAAGCGGTTGGTGGGCTCGGCGCTGTTCCTGGGCGGGCGGGCCGGTTCGACGGTGCTTGGCACGGCGAACGTGATGATGGCTGCGACCCTGGCCGAAGGGGTTACCGTCATTGAAAGCGCTGCGTGCGAACCCGAAGTGGTGGACCTGGCGAATTTCCTGAACGCAATGGGAGCGAAGATTTCCGGCGCCGGCAGCCCCACCATCACCGTTACGGGCGTGACCGAATTGCATGGTGCCGAACACGAGGTCATTCCCGATCGCATCGAGGCGGCCACCTACGCGATCGCCGCCGCCGCCACCAACGGCGAGGTTACTCTGCGCGGCGCGCGCGCCGATCACATGCACGCCGTGCTCGACAAGCTGAAGGATGTGGGCGTGAGCGTTGGCCGCAGCAGCGGCGCCATTACTATTCGCCGTGCCGGCCGTTTGAAATCGGTGGACATCACCACCTTGCCGTACTCGGGCTTTCCCACTGACGTCCAGGCGCAAATGATGACGCTGATGACTTTGGTTCCGGGCATCAGCATCATTACCGAACGGATATTCGAATCGCGGTTCATGCACGTCAGCGAGCTGGCGCGCCTGGGGGCGGACATTGAAATCGAAGGACCGAGTGCGATTGTGAAAGGCGGCAAACCGCTGAGCGGCGCGCCGGTCATGGCCAGTGATCTGAGGGCTTCGGCCGCACTGGTGATCGCCGGCCTGGCCGCCCGCGGCACCACCCAGGTCAACCGGGTCTATCACCTTGACCGCGGTTATGAGAACATAGACGGCAAGCTGCGCCAGCTGGGCGCGCGCATTGAGCGGATTGAAGAATCATGACTAAACTTATTGGTGCCTTGATTATTGTGGCCGTGCTCTACGGCAGCTATTCACTGTTCCTGTACTGGGAGAAGGTCAAGAATGAGGAGGAAACCAAGGAAAGACAGGAAGCCGCAGCCATGGTGATGGGCGACCAACTGCCAGGTCTGCCTCCTGAACTGGAGCAGGGACTGCAAGATGCGCGGAAACGGGGCGCTGCTGGGCTCAGGGCCTGGCTGAAGGCCAACAGCCAGAGCGTGGAGGACCCGCGCAAAGCCTGGATCGAGCTGGATTACTGCGTGGCGGTCGCCCGAGAAGATCCCGCGGAAGCCCGCCGTGCGTTTGCCGCGGTCAAAGAGCGCACACCCCCCTCTTCGCCCGTCTGGCCACGCCTGAAACAGCTCGAGAAGACTTACGAGTAGGCGGAGGGATACAGTGACGCTGGTCAGCGCGGAGCTGACCCGTTTGGGTGAGCTCCAGAGGTAAACTTTTTTTAGTTGGCTTTCCCCGCCCAGCCGCCTATCCTGACCTCGGTAACAACAAACGAAGCCCGGCTTATGGATGTCATATTCAATTGCCCCAAGTGCGAACAAGAGTTGGCTGTGGACAGCACCGGCGTCGGCACCGAGATCAACTGTCCATCCTGCGACGAATTGATCGTCATTCCGGCTCCGGAAGCCGTCGCTAACCGAGCCGGCGTGGAAAGCACCGCTCCCCGACCGCGCGGCGAGGTTCATCCCATCAATCCCATCGCTTCTTCCGCCGCTGCGAAAGTGGAGATGCATCTGCGTGTGCCGGTCCGCACGACTCCCACTGAGAGCCTGATTGAAAAGCCGCCTCCGCCACTCGATGTCGCCGCCAAAGTAACGGATAAGAAGATCCGGGTTCGGACGATCAAGCACACCGATTGCATCGAGGTGGGGCATGACAAGTTTGATGAGATCGTATCGAACTTTCTGGCGAAGGTCGGCGAGGCCAACATCATCAACATCACAACGATTGTTTACAGCCATCTGGATATCGGCACGCAGAAGCTGCTCCAGGACTTCGGCGTAATGATCGTCTATCGGGGTTAGTCTGCTTGAGTTTCCGGGCAGATCGCCCGTTACCACCCAGGCTCGATTCCCAAACCCCAAACACGCAACCTCGCGCTTTGACCGGTACCTGCCTTGACTCGTCCCGGGGTTCGTCATTACCTTTCGCGCCATGAGTTTCCGGTTCGTGCACCTGCTCCTCGTTGTGATATGCCTGTTGGCATTCCCGTCGAGTTCGCCAGCGCCGCTGGTGTATCGTCCAGGAGAAGGCTGGGTTTATGAACCCGTCGGCGGCGAAGCCAAGTGGCAACGGCCGCGCGCGAAAGAGCAGCTGGAAGTCGCTCAGGCCTTGTTCGACAGGAAGGCCTACAGCCTCGCGCTGAGGGCAGCGCGCCGCGTCATGCAGCTGTGGCCGACTTCGGATTATGGCCCCCAGGCCCAGTATCTCGTCGCCCGTTGTTACGAGGCCGACGGCGAGCTGGAAAAGGCCTTTAAGGAATATCAGAAGCTCCTGGAGAAGCAGCCCAAGTATGAGAATCTCGCGGAGGTTAGGCAGCGCCAGTTCCAGATCGCGAATCAGTACCTGGCCGGCAAGTGGTTCAAGTTCGGGGGCTACCTTCCCTATCGATCGATGACCCGCACCGCCCGCATGTATGCTCAGATCGTGAAGACCGGGCCGTACAGCGACGTCGCGCCACAGGCGCAACTGAGCATTGGCACGGCGCAGGAAAAGCAGACAATCTTCTTCTTTAAGCATCCCGATTATCCCGAAGCCATCAAGGCTTACGATCTGGCCGCCGACCGCTATTTTGACCAGCCCGAGGTAGCCGCCGAAGCCATCTTCCGGGCCGGCCTGGCTTACAAGGAAGAAGCCCAGAGCGCGGACCGAGACCGAACCACCGCCGGGCAGGCGATCGCCAAATTCACCGACTTCATGGCGCTCTACCCGGACGAGCCGCGAGTGCCGGACGCGCAGAAGTTGATCGCCTCCCTCCGGGGGGAGCAGGCGCGCGGCAACTTCGCCATCGCCCAGTTCTACGAAAAGCGCAAGAAATGGGACGGCGCCCGGATCTACTACAATGAAGTCCTGTTGCAGGATCCGAACTCGCCTTACGCCAACAGTGCGCGGCAACGGATTGACCAACTGAAGCAGCGGCCGCAGGAGGGAGCCGCCCAATAATATGCGGGTCTGGTGCTGCCTGTTTGCCGGTGTGCTGGCCCTGAGTGGGAGCGGGTGCGCGGGGTACAAGCTCGGGCCCGTCAACGGCCTGGCTGTAGGTGAAAAGTCAGTGCAAGTGAACCCGTTCCTCAATGAGACGATCCAGCCGAACCTGGGAGACGCGGTCACGGCCCAACTGCGCAAGCAGTTGCAGCGCGATGGCACCTACAAACTTGCCACCCACAATGATGGAGACATCGTGCTCAGCGGATCAATCACCCGTTACGGCAGGCAGGAAGTTAGCTTTTCTGCGGAGGACGTTCTCACCGTGCGTGACTACCGTCTCGATCTGACCGCGCAGGTCACCGCGCACCACCGCAGCACCGGCAAGGTCATCCTCGACCAACCGGTTAAAGGCACCACCCTCATGCGCGTCACTTCTGACATGACGAGCGCCGAACGCCAGGCACTACCCTTGCTCGCGACCGACCTGGCCAGGAACGTGACGACATTGCTTGCAGAGGGTGGTTGGTAGGCCGGCGAAGCTGATTTGAGAGGGTTTGTTTCCCATCGGCAGGTCGCCGCCAGTGTGCCGGCTTGCCCCTCGGCCGGGTTGCTTGACCCCGCGGCTCACCGCCGCCACCAGCTTGTTTTGCTCTTGCCGCTGGAGCCTTGCGCGCTTTGGGTGTAGCGCTGCACCAGCAACTGGCTGCGCGCCGCCTCGAACGCCATCCGCAGCTCGTCATAGCTCAAGTAACGGTCGGCGGGATTCTTCGCCAGCACTTTCACCAGGGCATCGCTGGTCGGCTGAGTGATTTCGGGCACCACCAGATTGGGAGGGGTCACTGTCGTGTGCACATGCGCCGCCACCAACTCTTCCACGCTGGGAGCTTCGAAGGGCACGTGCCCGGTCAACGCATGATAGAGCGTGCAGCCCAGGCTGTACATGTCGGACAAGAATGTCTCGCGCTCGCGCTTGATCTTCTCCGGCGCCACGTAATAGGGAGTTCCTTCCGTTACCGAAGCGGACTCCGGCTCGGCCTCAACGTTGCGCGCCAATCCAAAATCCACCAGTTTCGGCTCGCCATCCGCGTTGAACAGAATATTGCCCGGTTTGATATCACGATGAAGGAGATTATGTTTGAGCGCCATGTCCAGGGCCGAGGCGATCTTGACTCCGACATCAAGGACATCCAATTCCCCCAGGGGCGGCTTCTTCTCGATGCGTGTGTCGAGACTGCCGCGGTCCGCCAGCTCCATCACAAGGTAACGTTGACCTTCAAACTCATCAAACGAGTAGATGTGAATGATGTTGGTGTGGTTGAGCGAGGCGCAGGCGCGCGCCTCCCGGTAGAACGCCTCCAACGCAGCCGGGTCGTTCTCCAACTCCTTCCGCATAATCTTGACCGCTACCAATCGCTCCAGCACGGTATCGAACGCCCGGTAAACCTTCCCTTGCCCCCCGCCGCCGATCTTGCTGCGCAGTTCAAACTGCCTCAACTGCATCGGCATCATGATCTGGCAGCCACATCGCTTGCACGGCTCGCTGGACAACGGTGGCAGGTCTCCCGGAATGAATACCTTGGCTTCACACCCGCTGCAGGTGACCATTTTCAGTGGTTTGTCGTGCACGCTCATTACGTTCTAATTGTAGCATTGCCTGTTCCGACGACAAGTCTCGGGCTGCCACCCAAACGCCTTCGAGACACCTGCCCTCATTAGCCTGCCTTTTATAGGCGGGTCGGTAGTCTTCTGGCTTCCTCGTCCTGCTCTGGAATCTGGTTGACCGTATTTTGCCAGCACCGGTAGGGTTTAGGTGATGAGTCACCACTTAGTCGAGCCCAATCCCTGGATGATTCTGCCCTTCGGGCTGCTGCTGGGCACCATCGCCCTGGCTCCGGTGCTCTGCCAGGCGTGGTGGACGAGGCATTACCCCAAGGTCGTGTGTTCGCTCGGCGCAATCACGCTCGCCTACTACATCTTCGGCCTTCGCGCCTGCGAGCGCATAATCCAAGTCGGTCATGAGTACATCAGTTTTATTGCGTTGATTGGATCGCTCTTTGTTGTCTCGGGCGGCATCCACCTCAATGTCCGGGGCGAGGCCACGCCGCGTGCCAATACGACCTTCCTGTTCCTGGGAGCACTGGTTGCGAACCTCCTCGGGACCACTGGCGCCTCGATGTTGCTTATCCGGCCGTGGATTCGGATGAACAAGTACCGAATCACCGCGCACCACATCATCTTCTTTATCTTCATCGTCTCGAACGTGGGCGGCTGCCTCACACCTATCGGCGACCCGCCCTTGTTTCTAGGTTACCTGAAAGGGATCCCTTTTTGGTGGGTTGCAGAACATTGCTGGCCGATCTGGGCTGTGGGCGTTGGCTTTCTGCTGGCGCTTTTCTACCTTATTGACACTCGCAATTACCGCCGAGCCCCGGAAGCAGTCCGCAACCGGTTGGCGGAACCGCCCGATCAATGGCGAGTTGATGGTTTGTGGAATATTGCCTTTCTCCTGGTCATCCTCGGGGCAGTATTCCTCGACCGGCCGTTATTCCTGCGCGAAGCCCTGATGGCTGGTGCCGCCCTGGGGTCTTGGTTCACCACGAAGAAGCGGGTGCACGAAGCAAACCATTTCAGTTTCCACCCCATACAGGAGGTCGCTATCCTCTTCATCGGCATCTTTGCCACCATGATGCCGGCGCTGGATTGGCTGCAAGACAACGCAGGCCACCTGGGCAGGCCAAGCCCGGCCCTGTTCTTTTGGGGCAGCGGGCTCCTTTCCAGTGTCCTGGATAACGCGCCGACCTACTTGAGCTTCCTGAGTGCCTCCTTCGGGCTTTTTGTTGAACCCGAAGTTGTGGATAGGGTGCAGTTTCTCATCCGGAACCACGGTGCGGATCTTGCAGGCCTTGCCGGGCCGCAGGCCGATGGAATTCGACAAACTTACGAAGTGTTACAGAAGTATCATGCCGGTGCTGTCGCCAGTGGGAAGGTGAGTGTGGAGCAAATTAAGATTGCGTTCCTGCTCGGCAACAGCGGCTTCAGTAGCTTTATCATCGCCATCAGCGTCGGCGCGGTATTCTTCGGTGCCAATACCTACATTGGGAATGGGCCCAACTTCATGGTCAAAGCCATCGCCGACCACCAGAAGGTCTCTACCCCCAGCTTCCTGGGGATGGTGTTCAAGTACACTCTGCCGTGCATGGGGCCGATGTTGATTTTGATCTGGCTGCTGTTTTTTCGCGCGTGAGCCGCAAGCATGCTTGTAGAAAAGCGTTGCGCGGTTTGCCGGCAAACTCCAGAATGAATCGGTAATTCGAAGGTAAAGAGCGGAGTGCGCATCCTTTACAATATTCTGTTCACGATTGGTTTTGTCCTGTCCTCGCCGTATTACTTCATGCGAATGCGGCGGCGCGGCAACTGGCAGCAAGGCTTCGCGGAACGGTTCGGCAAATACGACACGAAATTCAAGCAGGCTATCACCAACAGAGATACGCTTTGGATGCATGCCGTGAGCGTTGGCGAGGTGAACATCTGCACCCAGCTGATCCGCGCGCTCGAACCGCGCCTGCCGAACCTTAAGATTGTCGTTTCCACCACCACGACTACCGGCATGGGCGAATTGCACCGCAAGCTTCCCAACCATATCAGCAAGATTTACTACCCGATTGACCGCCGTTTGTATGTCACGCGCGCATTGGCTACCATCCGCCCTGTGGCGGTCGTGTTGGTCGAGGCCGAGATCTGGCCGAACTTCCTCTGGCGCGCGCGCGACCTCGGCATCCCTGTCTTTCTGGTCAATGCGCGTTTGTCCGACCGCTCTTATCGCGGCTACCGGCGATTCGGCCTGCTGTTTAGACCGATCTTTGCTTTATTCGCGGGGATAGGGGCGCAGAACGATTCTGATGCGGCCAGGCTCACCAAGCTCGGGTGCCGTCCGGAGGCGATTCATATTGTTGGCAGCTTGAAATTCGACGCCGCTAAACTCGAAGAACGCCGCCGGCTCGATGTCCCCGCCCTTCTGCGCCGGGTTGGCGTGCGGCCGGGGGCGCGCCTGCTCATCGGCGGCAGCACGCACGCGGGCGAGGAAGCCATACTCGCCGAAAAATATCTCCGCCTGCGCGCGCGATTCCCAGACTTGTTCCTCGTGCTGGTGCCGCGGCATTTTGAGCGCAGCCGGGAAGTTGGCCGCGAATTGGAAGCGCAAGGTCTCAAGTGTGCGTACCGGACCGAATTAACCGCCCGCACCCGCCTTGAGCCCGGAAAGGTGGATTGCCTGATTGTCAACACCACCGGCGAATTGAAGTTCTTCTACGAGCACGCCACCGTCATCTTCGTGGGCAAAAGCCTCGCGGCTCAAGGCGGGCAGAATCCGATTGAACCAGGCGCACTGGGCAAAGCCATGGTCTTCGGCCCGCACATGCAGAACTTCGCGGAAGCCGCGCACAGTTTTGTGCAGCAGGGAGGCGCGGCGCAGGTGCGCGACGCAGCGGAGCTCGAAGCGGTGTTGGGAGATCTCCTGGCCAACGAATCGCGGCGCCAGGAGTTGGGTCGAAACGCACAAAAGGTGGTTAGCGAGAACCTCGGCGCCGTTGACCGCACAGTGGATCTGATCGTCGAACGTCTCGCCCCCGGCGATTGACGGCCGCTCCCAGCGGGGGATGGAGTAACCTGGAAGTCATGGTGGTAGTGGCAAGCCGTGCCCTGCCTCTTCGTCGCCGCGCGAATGATGTTGGCACTGCCGAAAACCCGCACTAATGTAGCCCTCCGATGTCGCCACGCGCCCTGTGGATAGTGCTTTGCCCTATGCTGTTGGCGGGCATGGCTCTGCCTGCCCTGGCCCACACGCTGCCCATCAGCTACCTGCGGCTTGTTGCAGAGGCCGAATACCTGCACCTCGAACTGGTGTTCAATCCCTTCGAGCTGTCCTTCATGCCCGACCTGGACGAAAACCGGGACGCCGAGCTCAACCTGGCCGAGTTGGGCAAGCACGGCCAGACGCTGGCCGAGCGAGTGGTTGGCGCGCTGCAGCTCAGCGCCGGCGGGTCCGTGCTGCGTTCCGAAACCGCGGGTATGGACCCGGACCTTAGCGGCCACCACGTGCGGGTGCGCGCGCACTACAAGCTGGATGCGCGCAAGCTCCCATTGACGGTGGAAACGGGGCTACCCAAACTCACCAGCATGTCGCACCTGACCCAGGTGACGTATCAGAACGGCGCCCATCAGCAACTTGCCCAGCTTGACTCGCACTCACGAAAGGTGACCTTCCATCCCAATGAACCCTCCCCTGCGCCCGACGTCCGGACCCCACCGCGGCAACGCGCTATGTCGGGCCACATTCTCGTGGCCGGCACCGGTTTCCTGTTGCTGGCCGGGGCAGCGCTGGTTTGGGTGTTGCGCAAGCAACGCCTCCGGTGATAATCGCTTCACAACCGCAGCTACTGAACATCAAATTATGATTACAGACAAAGCCCCCACGACCAAACGTATGCTCGTTGCCGCGGCCGCCCTGTCAGCCGCAGCGGCAATCGCAGCGCCATCCGCAGCGCCGCTCTGGACCATTGGCAAGCCCGATGGCGCCGCCATGGAATTCGCGCCGGGCAGCCGCCCGGAGCTGACCTTCAGCGTTGGCACGAGCGGCGTGAGTAAAGACTTCGCCGGCAGCCAGGGCGGTTCCGTAGGCTGGGACGGCAAGGTGCGGGAGAATCCCTACCACATCACTTTCGACCTCGATGATCCGCCCCAAGGCCGCTACGAGGTCGTGCTTGACTTCATCTACCACTCCGGCGCGCCGACGCAGCTCAAAGTGCTGGTCAACGACAAGGCCGGCATCTTTCCCATCCAGTTCGCAGCGAAGAAAAGCACCTGGGGCGAAGAAGGCAACGAGATGCTCATGGCCAGCCAGCACCTGGTGGTGCCGGTGGACGCCGCGTGGCTGCGGGCCAAGGGCAACAAGCTCACCCTGGTCCCGCTGGGCATCGGCAGTCTCGCCTACGACGCCATCAGCTTCCGCGCCGCATCGGACCCGCCCGACGCCGCGCCGCGCCTGGAGCCCACCATTCTCTTCCACAAGCGGGGTGGCAAGCTTGTCGAGGTGTGCAACCTGACGGTCCCCTTCACGCAACGCTTCGACCGCGCACCTGCGACAGTCAAGGTCGGCAAATCTTCCATCACCGCCACCCTCACCAATGCCGTCTACGACTTCGGCCTCTGGGTGGAACCGCTCGAAGTGGCGGCGGCCGAGGTCGGCGGCCAGGCCAGCATCGAGCTCACGCTGGCCGGCCAGACCTTGCGCAACAGTCATGACGTTAAGCCCGCCAAGCAGTGGAAGATTTTCGTCTGCCCGAAGGTCCATAACGACGTCGGCTACACCGATCTCCAGCCCCACGTCAACGAGCTGGACAACCGCAACACCGACCGCGTGCTCGACCTCCTGGCGGAATACCCCTTCTACAAGTTCAACTTTGAAACTTCCTGGCTGGTGGACAACTACATGGACTGCCGCACCGCGCCTTTCCAAGACAAGTTCTTTGACTACGCCCGCAAGGACCGCATCGGCATCAATGTCCTTTACCTCAACCTCATGACCGGTCTCTGCACCGGGGAGGAGCTCTACCGCGCGATGTACTTCACGCACAAGCTCCATCGCACCCAGGGCAGCGACTTCAATTACGCCTGCCTCACCGACGCGCCGTCGCATAGCTGGTTCCTGCCAACGCTCCTCCGCGATGCCGGCGTCAAAGCCTTCTCCAACGGCGCCAACCAAACCCGCGCCCCGATCCTCCATTACAGCGACCTCAACGAAGACTCGCCCTACTATTGGGAAGGCATGAACGGCGAGCGCATCTTCATGTGGTATGCCCGCAGCTACGTTCAGCTCAAGCGCCTTACCGGCCCCGGCTGGGGCGGCGACATCTCGAGCATTGCCTTTCTCAAACGCAGCGTGCCGCAGTTCCTCTCCCGCTACCTGCGCGACAATTACGCGCCCGACGCCGTCATGATCTACGGCGCCTACGTGGACAACGCCGCCATCCCCGCGCGCGGCGACGCCCCCGCCATCGAGCAGTGGAACAACGAGTTCGAGTATCCCAAACTGGTGGTCGGCACGGACGCCGACTACTTCAACTACGTCGAGCGCCACTTCGCGGACAAGCTTCCCGTGTATCGCGGCGACTGCGGCGCCTACTGGGAGGACGGCGTCGGCTCCACCATGCGCGCCACCATCCTCAACCGCGAAACCCAGCGTGTCCTGCCCGCGGCTGAAACCGCCGCCGCGCTCGCCACCATCTTCGAGCCGCGCGACCGCTACCCCGCCGAGGACTTCCGCCGCGCCTGGAACAACGTGATGTTTTACAACGAGCACACCTGGGGCGCTCACAACAGCGTCTCCCAGCCCGGCCGCCAGTTCGTCGAGCGGCAGTGGGAAATCAAGGAAAGCTACTCCACGCGCGCAAACCTCGATGCCCGCAGCCTATTCGCCCGCGGTTGCAACCGCCTGGCCCAGCAAATCGCGGTGGATGGCAGCAGCATTCTCGCCTTCAACTGGCAGAACCGCCCGCGCACTGCGGCGCTGGAGACCGAGTTGGGCAGCGGCGACCAGCTTGTGGATCTCGCCGACAATAAGGTTGTGCCCATGGACATCTACTCCGAGCTGGACGGCTGGCGCAAGGTGCGCTTCATCGCGCGCGACGTGCCGCCGATGGGCTACAAGGCCTATGCCATCCGCGGTATCGACCCCGCCGCCCACAAGGCCAACGAGAAGCTCGACGGTGACACCATCGAGAACCAGTTCTATCGCCTCACCGTGGACGCGAAAACCGGCGGCCTCAATAGCCTCTTCGACAAATCCGCCAACCGCGAACTCCTCGACTCCTCGGCGCCCTATAAGCTCAATGAGTATCTTTACGTCAGCGGCGGTGAGGGCTCGCTCATCCTCAACTTCACTTTCGGCACCCCGCCCGCCAACCTCACCGTTCACGAGCCCGCTCAGGCCACCATCATCAAAGTTCGAAAGACTCCCCTGGGCCACCGCCTCCTCGTCGAAACCAAAGCGACGAACACGCCCAAAGTCACCAGCGAATACCTCCTCTACGACGCCCTCAAACGTGTGGACATCGTCAACACAGTCGAGAAGGACGAGGTCCGCGCCAAGGAAGCCGTTTATTTCGCCTTCCCCTTCGCCGCGGCAAACCCCGCCATGGAATACCAAATCCAAAACGGCTGGTGCCGCCCAAACGATGACCAAATGCCCGGCGCCTGCCGCGAATGGTTCACGCCGCAAAACCTCGTCCACGTCCGCGACGGCGATTTCTCCGTCGCCTGGTCCACGCCCGATGCGCCTCTTGTCACCCTTACCGACATTAACCGCGGCAAATGGCTATCCCACCTGCCCATCCGGAACGGCCATGTCTATTCCTATGTCATGAACAACTATTGGTTCACCAATTACCGCGCGCAGCAGGGCGGACGCTTTGTCTTCCATTACTCCATCACCAGCGGGCGCGGCTTGGACCGCGAGCTTCTCGCCCGCTTCGACGAAGACACCCGCTCCCCGGTGCTCGCCTACCCATTCCTCTCGTCCTTCTCCGCCGCCATCTCGCAGGCCGGCCGTCCCATGCCCGCCAGCGGCAGCTCCTTCCTCACCTGCGACGCCCCTAACTTGGAAATGGTCACCCTCAAGGAAGCTGAGGACGGCGACGGTTTCATCCTGCGCTTCCGCGAAGTCGCCGGCCGCGGTGGCGAAGCCTCCCTCAAGCTGCCGACCTTCCGCGCCGCCGCAGCATCCCTCTGCAACGGCGTTGAAGAGAGTATCCAGCAGCTTGCCATTTCCCGCGAAGCTGTGACGGTTCCCTACAAACCCTACTCCTTCACCACGCTCCGCCTGAAACCGCGGAACCCCGCTGCCAAAATCTCTCCCAAATAGCGTCGGATCCGGGATAACCGGATTACACTGACGCTGTACGCGCCTAACCCACGTTTCTTTACCGGGATGTTGATGGCGATCCGCCGTCTCGGACACCTCTTTTGCCCTCCGGCACTCCCACCGGAAGGGCTCAACGCCGTCGCGGTGGTCGTACGCCGGCGTTGGCTTGCGGCTGGCTGGTGGATGGCTCGTCAGTGTGGTCGGGCTACGGTGTGTATCCCATGGGGAGCGCTCCCCATGGGATACACACCGTAGCACCACCGTGCTGTCACCGTTTCCCCAAGCCAAGAGTGCCGGAGTCAGCGGGGACTGGAGAAGGCAGGCAGGCGGCATGACTGTCCCAAAAATGGACAGTGTGCAGGTTTGAGGTTCGGATGGCCCATTCGGTTCTGGCCGAATAGTAATGATGGCCTTCTGTTCCCTGAGCCTCGGCCATCCGAGCTGCGAGGGTGAGAACCATAGTTGGGACATCCCTGAAATCCGTGATGAACCGAATTCCTGACGTATTTTTCCCTCCTGCCTTTTGAGGCGTCTGCCTGCCCCGTGGGTTTGCAGGGCTTTACGCCTTCGGCACATTTATCTTCTGCCTCCTGCCGTTCAAGTTTTACCGTGCGCGAATCCGCGCTGGCACAGGAGCAAAGAACTGGGGTAACATCGAGTTGGACTCGACTGTCCAAAATGGGAGAGCCAGTCTAGCGAATAATCTATGGCAAACAGTGGCAAGCCGCGATGGTCCAAGTGCCTGCTCACCCCGGTGATGATCGGCGCTGCGGCGGCTGGGGTGTTGTGTTTCAGGAACAGCCACACTGAAGTTCTTGACGGTTTGGAGGAAGGGAACTCCGTCATTAGGGCGGTGAGGCTGTCCGCGGGCCAGGCGGCTGCGCCGGCCCTTGCGGGCACAAGTCCGTTTGGTGGTCCGGCGCGATTTTGTTGATGCGCCATGCCGCCCGAATCGGACAACTTAGCTGCCACGGTCCCGGCCGTGCCCGAGGAGGTGGTGGGCCAGCCACGAAGGCTGGAATCAGGGGTATTTCCGTGGCGGCAGACGTTCGCCGCGCTCAAGCACCGCAACTTCCGGCTCTTCTTCTCCGGCCAACTGGTTTCGCTGGTTGGCACGTGGATGCAGAACACAGCCCAAAGCTGGCTGGTCTATCAACTCACGGGTTCCAAGCTCCTGTTGGGCATCGTCGCCGCCGTGGGGACCGCGCCGCTGCTGCTGTTCTCGATGTGGGGCGGGTCGGTGGCCGACCGGCATTCGAAGCAGACGGTGCTGCTGTGGACGCAGAGCGGCATGATGGTGCTGGCGTTTCTGTTTGCCGCGGTGGTTTGGACCGGGGTGGTGCGCCCCTGGCACATCATGGTGCTGGCGGGGCTCGGGGGGATAGCGATGGCCTTCGACATGCCGGCGCGGCAGGCCTTCGTGGTCGAGATAACCAGCCGCGAGGACTTGATGAACGCGGTGTTGCTCAACAGCTCCGTCTTCAACGGTGCGCGAGTTGTCGGGCCGGCGGTGGCGGGGTTCCTCATGGCGCAGGTGGACCTGGGAGCGTGTTTCTTCCTGAATGGGCTGAGCTTCGTGGCCGTGCTGGCGGGGCTGTTGATGATGCGGCTGCCTCGGTTTGTGCCGCCCGCCCAGCCGGAATCCAACTGGCAGCATGTCCTGGACGGCTTTGCCTATGTGGCGAAGCACCGCCGGGTGCGCACCCTGCTGCTACTGGTCGCCTTTGTCGGCGTGTTTGGCTGGTCGTATTCTGTGCTCATGCCGGCGTTTGCGACCGACGTGCTGCGCGTCGGCAGCCGCGAGTATGGGATGTTGCTGAGTGCCAATGGCATTGGCGCGCTGGCGGGGGCGCTGGCGGTCGCCACCTACGGCGCTCGTCTGCCCCGGCGGTTATTGGTGTTCGGCGGCTTGGGACTCTTCTCGCTGATGCTGCTGCTGCTTGCCGTTACGCGGAATTATTACGTGGCGCTGGTGTGGATGGCGATCGCCGGCTGGGGAATGCTGCTTTACATCTCCACCAGCAACACCGCGATCCAGATGAGTGTCGCTGATGGCATGCGCGGGAGGGTCATGGGAATTTGGGCGCTGATGTTCGGCGGCATGATGCCTCTGGGCGGTTTGGAAGCTGGCGTCCTCTCGCACTGGGTTGGAGTGCCGTGGACAGTGGCCATTGGCGCGATGGGATGCGGCACAGCCGCCCTGGTGGCATGGCTGTTTGTCCGCCGCAGTCCGCAGAGCGCCCAATAAGCACAACCCCCTCGCTCGCGCCAGGGCTTGCTGGACTGGCCGATTCCAGATGAACTCCGTGAGTCAACCCCCCGGGCTCGTTCGCTGCTAGGCGAGTTGGTGCCGCAACTCGCGGAGGATGGATGCGGCGGCACCGCACCACCGGGAATTGGCTTGATTGTGGACGTGATCCGGCCCATCAATGCGGCGCTGCTGAGCCCGGTCAAAGGCCCGGCGGCTCGAACGTGAATCGCACAATACCCATGAAACTACCTGTCTTTGCCCCAACAGCGCCACCTCCCTTCTCCACCTCAAGCGCCCATCGTTTCGGGCGGCGAATCCTGGTGGCCTGCATGCTATTCGGCGCGGGCTTTGGCATCTCACTTCCTGCCGCCGCAAACGGAGTGACTGTCGGCCAGCTGCGCTGCGAGCACTTGGACAACCCGCTGGGCATAGACACCCCGCAGCCGCGCTTGAGCTGGGTGCTCGAATCCAGGCAGCGGGCCCAGGTGCAGACCGCGTATCAGATTCTCGTGGCGAGCAGCGAGGCGCTGTTGAAAGCAGACAAGGGCGATCTTTGGGACACGGGCAAAGTAGCCTCGGACCAAACGCTGCACGTAGTCTATGCAGGCAAGGTGTTGGCCCCTTGCCAGCGGTGTTATTGGAAGGTGCGCGCGTGGGATTCAGACGGAGCGACCTCCAGTTACAGCGGTCCGGCGCATTGGGAGATGGGCTTGCTTTCCCCGCAGGATTGGCACGCTCAGTGGATTGCCTCAACGACGGACACCAATTCCCTGCCTGCGCCGCTGCTGCGCCGCGCGTTCACGCTGGAGGGTAAGATCAAGCGAGCCCGCGCCTACATCTGCGGGCTCGGCTATTACGAGCTGCATATCAATGGAAAGAGAATCGGCGACCACCTGCTCGACCCCGGTTACACGCGCTATGACAAACGTGCGCTCTATGTCACTTACGATGTCACCGGCGCCTTGCGCCGGGGCGGCAACGCCGTCGGCGTAATTCTGGGCAACGGGTGGTATAACGTGCAAACCCGGGCGGTTTGGGATTTTCACAAGGCCCCATGGCGCGCTGCGCCAAAACTGCTGATGCAGTTGCGCGTGGAATATGCCGATGGGCGCAAAGAGACCATCGGCACCGACAGTCGCTGGCTGACCAGCACGGGCCCGATCACGTTTAACAGCATTTACGGCGGCGAGACCTACGATGCCCGCGCAGAGAAGCCGGGCTGGGACACGCCGGATTATGATGACGACAATTGGTCCAAAGCGGAGGTTGTTTCAGGTCCCGGGGGCCGACTGACGGCGCAGATGATGCCCCCGATCAAGGCGGACAAAAGCATCAAGCCGGTCAAGTTGACCGAGCCGAAGCCCGGGGTTCTTGTGTTCGACATGGGCCAGAACTTCTCGGGCTTCGCCGAGCTGCGTCTGCGGGCGCCGGCTGGCACCAGGGTGGTCATGAAATACGGCGAACGGCTGGCCAAGGACGGCACGCTCGACCGCGCCGACATCCAACAGCATGTCGTCCGGGTTGATACGAACCAACAGTTCCAAACCGACACTTACATCGCCAAGGGCGCGGGACTGGAAACGTGGCATTGCCGCTTCACTTACCACGGCTTCCAGTATGTCGAGGTTACCGGCTTCCCGGGCAAAGCAACGCTCGACAACCTGCGCGGCGTCTTCATCCGCTCGGCGATACCCGTGGCGGGCGCATTTGAATGCTCAAACCCGCTGCTGAACAAGATTTGGCAGGCCGGACGCTGGGCCTACCTGAGCAACCTGCAAGGCATCCCCACGGACTGTCCGCATCGCGAGAAGAACGGCTGGACGGGCGATGCCCACATCGCCGCCGAGCAGGGCTTGCTCAATTATGCGCCGGCTGCCGTGTATGCTAAGTGGATTAACGACTTGGGTGACGAGCAGCGCCCGACGGGCGAGTTGCCTGGCATTGTGCCGACGAGCGGCTGGGGCTACATATGGGGCAACGGCCCCGCCTGGGACAGTGCATTCCTGCTGATCCCATTCTACCTCTACCAGTATTGCGGCGACACGAGGGTGCTGTGCGACCATTACGACGGGATGAAGCGCTACGTGGATTACCTTGCCACCAAAGCAAAGGACGGCATCGTGGATATCGGCCTGAACGATTGGGCGCCGTTCAAGACTAAGACACCCGCGGACATCACCTCGACTGCGTATTATTACCGCGACGTCCAAATTGTCGCGTTTACGGCGGATTTGATGGGGAACGCAACCGACGCAAACAAGTACGGCCAGTTGGCCGCCAGCATCAAAGAGGCATTCAACCGGAAGTTCTATCACCCCGATACCGCGCTTTACGGCAACGGCAGCCAGACCTCGCTCAGTTGCGCCCTCTACCAGGGCCTGGTTGAACCGAAGGACAAGGCGCGTGTGCTCAACAATTTGGTGGCAGCAGTGGAGAAGTCCGACAACCACATGGATACTGGCATCCTGGGCGCGAAGTATCTCCTCAACGCTTTGCTGGAAAACGGGCGCGCCGATGTGGCCTACCGCCTGGCCAGCCAGAAGGACTTGCCGAGCTGGGGCTGGTGGATCGAGCAGGGCGCCACCACGCTTTGGGAGCAGTGGAACGGCAGCGAATCCCGCAACCACATCATGTTCGGCGACATCAGCGCCTGGTTCTACAAAGCGCTGGCCGGGATCAACCTCGATCCCGCGGCGCCGGCCTTCAAGCGCATCATCATCCGCCCCAACCCAGTCGGCGATTTGACGTCAGCCGAAGCCAGCTATGATTCGGTGCGCGGGCGCATCGCGAGCGATTGGATGATCAAGGATGGCCACTTCAACCTGACGGTTACCGTCCCCGCCAACACCACCGCCACTGTCGCCCTGCCCACTGGTAGTATGGCTTCGGTGTTAGAGAGTGGCAGGCCGGCAATCAAGGCCGAAGGCGTGAAGGGGTTCCGTGTGGAAGCCGGCTGCGCAGTGTTCGACGTCGGCTCCGGCACGTACCACTTCACCGCCCCGCTGTAACGGAGCGCCACTTGGCCATGTGGTTCAGGGGCTGCGCGCGCCCTTCCCCATGGCGTCCCAGCGGGACTTGGTGAAGCCCTGGACGCTGCCGTCGCACAAAGCCACGTTGCGGTGGATTGGGCAGACGGCGAGCACCATCTGGGGATGAGCATCGTTCACGTTCGTTCCCGTTTGCACCTGATAACTCACATTTCCGAGCTGCAGGCGCTCGAAATCGGGCGCTGGCTTCTTCCTGTCGGCCGGACAAACCAGAATCTTCGGCGTGCTCAGCTCCTTGGACATGACCTGGAAATGGAACGCCGCGTTCTGGTCAAAACCGTCGCTTCCCGGCCGGCATAATTCCAGAGTGCCCCCTTGGTTGGTGCTGACGTTGAAGGGGAAGCTATCGTCATGATCAATTGCCCACATGCGAAACGCGAAGCCGATCTGTTTCATGTTATTGGTGCAATCGATCCTCTGGGCCTTGTCCTTGGCCCGGCTCAAGGCCGGCAGCAGCATCGCGGGCAAAATGACCAGGGTGGCCAGCAGGCTGACATAGCCCATGATCAGGCCTGCCAGAGCGAAACCAGCGCCACCATACTGCCCGGGCAATCGCTGCGCCCGGCCGCGCGCCAAATGACCGCAAATGATGGCGGGAATACCCGCCAGGAAGCCGAAGCAGACCAGCGACAACAGCCCCAGGACGAAGCTCGTAATCGCCAAGCCGCTTTGTTGGCTGGGTGCCTGCCCTGCCGGCAAGGTTGGCGGTGCGGCGCCAGCCCCGGAAGTCAAGCCAAGCTCCGAAAAATCCGCCGCTTGCTTCCATTCCGCAGCACCGGCCTCTTGCACGCGCGTCTGGGCATTTACCCGTCCCTCGGCAATCCACCGGCGCATCTGTTCGAGGCTGATGGGGCCGTATTCTTTGCCGTCCGATCCGATGATCTTGTACATGGCTCGCCCTTTCTGTGTGCGCCGCGGGCGCACAGGCTCGTCTTCCGGCGCGCCTTGGCGCTGCCCTTCGCAGGCCGTCGCAGGCAGCGCTTATCCTTCAACCGCGATTGGGCTCGCTAGAAAGTGAACATCACTTCCGCCCGCAGGAAGGACATCATCTTCTGGCTGATGTAAAAGTCGCCGGGGAACAGGAATTCGCTCCAGAGATGGCCCTTCATATGCCGGCTGAAGGTGTATTCCAGCATCCCTGACACGAAATGACCGCGGAAATTATTGTCGTTGTTGAACAATGGGGCGCCTCGGGTGGCCACGTTCCGGTCAGAGAACAACGCGTAATAACTGGTGCTGAATCTCAGGTTCTTAACTGGATACACCGTCCATGTGGGGCCGACGCGGTAAAGGTTTGCCTGCTGCCCGATCCGCGCCTCCGCCGCAGTGCTGTAAAGCCCGATCTCACTCCAGCGCGGCCACCGGCCCCACAGTGAGTCAAACATCTCATCGCGCTTCGTATCCGGGTCGTCACCGGATAACGCCTCAAACGACAGGTCTAACCGGTTCTGCATTTTATCTTTGAACAGGTAGCTTACCTTGCTATTGAATCCGTACGCCAGCAGGTCCCGGTAGGAGCTTGTCGGTGCAGGGAAGTTGATTCTCGTGTCCGACTTTCGGCCAATCTGGTAAGCGCCTTCCAGCCAGTATTGCCAGTGATCATCCAGCATTCCGTGGATCCGGCCGCCCATGGTGTATATATCCGCGTCGTCGCCCACGGTCGGGTAGTGGAGCGTAACCCTGTCGTCGTTCTTGTAAATGAAGTAAAGGGCCATATTCGCCGCCTTGATGGAGCTGTTAGCCACTTGCAGGATCGCGCCCTGCTCGCGTTGGTCGCCTTGGTTGAGATTCTGGTTGTTGATGGTCGGCAGCCACGCGTCGTCTTTCGGGTCTTGAACGATCCCCATCGCTTCAATCGTCGTTTTCTGCTCCTTGAGCTCGTACTTAAACCGCGCTGCATCGAAGTAATAGGTCCAGGAACCGTCACTGGGCGTGCCATCGCTCAATAACCACCCATCTCCCGCCAGCGAGTCCCGGCCCGGAATAACATCCTGCCGCCCGACTTTTATGGTGGCTGGCAAGCCCGCGATGTTCGCGTATTGGACCCACAGGTTGTCAATGATCCCCTCCCGCATGTCCAGTCCCTGACGACCGCTCATTGGCGTATACCCCGCCGGCTTCATCCACTCGCGAGGTTCCGCCGCCAGCCGCGCGGAAAAGCTAAGGTCTTCCAGCGGCGTAACGGTGGCCCAGAGACGCGCCCGGAACCGGAAATAATCCTGCTCGTGCAAAGGATTGTTTCTGCTCAACGTGAGCAGGTTGTCGAAATACTCGTTGCGGACCCGGAAATCGCCGCCCCAATTCAACCACGACGTCGGATTCTTTATGTCATGGATCGCTTGCTCGGTTGAACTGAGCGTCGGCGGGGCCGACTCCGGGGCTTTGGCAGTTGCCTGGGTGGTCTGGGCTGAGGCGACCCCCAGGGTCGCACCCAGAAACACAATGGTTAGTACTTGGGTTTTGGTTTTCATGTGTTGGATTAGCTGAGGGCGATTCCGCTCCCTGGAAAGCGGGTGCCGGCGCGTTCACTTGCTTTAAGGTTCTTGTTCACAATCAGGACCGTTCCCGGCCCGTTTATGCGCGCCTCTTAACGAGGCGGGCGACATTTTAGGCTCCAACGTCAAAGTGTCTAGCGTTATCCGGAGATTGTCGGACAATTTTCCCGCGTAGGCCCTGTGTGATATTTGGCCTTTAGTCCGCAAAATAAGGCAATCTGGCGCAAGGGTTTGCTGCCCGTGCTCCACCGCGCAGAACCGGGGCACGGCGCGCCGACGCTCGATTTTGTTGAAGCCGCCCGCGTATTGGGCAATCCTGCCGCCATGACCAGGTTGTCCGATGTGCTGCAGTTGCGCGTCCGCTACAGTGAGACGGACCAGATGGGGACCTTTTACAACTCGCGCGCGCTGGAGTGGTTTGAGTGCGGCCGCACCGAGTTGATGCGCCGCCGGTTGGGGATGTCCTACGCCGCGCTGGAGGCGCGCGGAATCTTCCTGCCGCTGGTCGAAGCGCACCTGGAATTCCGCGGGGGAGCGCGCTACGACGACCTGCTGGAGATTGCTTCCCAAGTCGAAGTATCGGGACGTGCCAGGCTGCGGTTTGAGGTCCGGATCCAGCAATGCGAGACCCGCAAATTGGTCGTCTGCGGCTACACCGTTCATGCCTTCACCGACCGCCAGGGGAAGCCTATTCGCCCGCCGCTGTGGTTCCTCGAACTGCTGACCCGGGCCGCGAACGTCCCGGCCAGGTGAACGGACAACTAATGATTTGCCTCCCGCCCGCCTCGCTGCTTAGAGTTGCGCAGTTGCCAGAGGCTCGACTTTTATGAGCAAACACTCGAAGAAATCAAACAGAAGCTTCCACCCGCTCAGCGCGCCAGATTACCTCCCGCTGCCGCAGTTGCGCGAGCTGCAACTCCAACGGCTCAAGCGCATCGTCACGCGCGCTTATGACCATGTCGCGCTATTCCGCAAGCGCATGGACGAGCGCGGTTTGACCCCCGAAGACCTGCAGAAGCTCGACGACCTCAGTGAACTGCCGTTTACGGAGAAGACCGACCTGCGCGACACCTACCCCTTCGGCCTGTTCGCCAGCCCGATGAACGAGATTGTCCGACTGCACGTCTCCAGCGGCACGACTGGCAAGCCCACTGTCGTGGCCTACACGCGGGAGGATGTTCAAGTCTGGACCAACGTCATGCTGCGCAGCCTGGCCGCCTGCGGGCTGCATGAAGGCGATATCATCCAGAACGCGTACGGCTACGGCCTGTTCACCGGCGGACTGGGCGCGCATTACGGCGCCGAGGCGCTCGGCGCGACAGTCATCCCCATTTCCGGGGGCAACACCCCGCGTCAGTTGATGGTGATGAAGGACTTTGGGGTCACGGCCATCTGCTGCACGCCCAGCTATTTCCTCCACCTGATTGACCAGGCCCCGGAGGTCGGGGTGGACATCCGGGACCTGCGGCTGCGGGTGGGCGTCTTCGGCGCCGAGCCGTGGACCGAGTCCATGCGCCGCCGTATCGAAGCGGACAGTGGCATCAAAGCCTACGACATCTATGGCCTCTCCGAGATTGTCGGCCCGGGCGTCGCGATGGAATGCCAGTGTCAGGCAGGGCCGCACATCTTCGAGGATTACTTCTATCCCGAGACCATTAACCTCAAGACGGGCAAACCCTGCGAAGACGGCCAGGAAGGCGAGCTCGTCCTGACGACCCTCGGCAAGCAGGCGATGCCGATGATCCGCTACCGCACCCGCGACATTACGTCGCTGGCTTCCGAGACCTGCGAGTGCGGCCGCACGCTGCGCCGCATCAAGCGCATCGGGCGCCGCGCCGACGATATGTTCATCATCCGCGGCATCAATGTCTTTCCGTCGCAGGTCGAGACCGCCCTGCTCGCGGTGGAAGGGGCGCTGCCGCACTACCAGATCGTCCTGACGCGCGAGAAAGACCTGGACGTTATGGAAGTGCAGGTTGAGGTCACGCCGGAAGTGTTCAACGACACCGTCGGCGCGCTGGAGGCGCTGCAGAGCAAGCTCAGCAAGTCCATTGACACCATCGTGGGCGTTCGCGCCAAGGTGCGCCTGGTCCAGCCCCGTACCATCGCGCGGAGCGAGGGCAAGGCCAAACGCGTGATTGACCAGCGCAAGATGTAACCCGAGGAGAATCAGCCATGAAAGTCAAACAGCTCTCACTATTCCTGGAAAACAAACCCGGCGCGCTCAGCCGGCCCGTCAAGCTGCTCGCCAAAGCGAAGTTTAACATCCTGACGCTCTCCATCGCTGACACCGAGCAGTTCGGCATCTTGCGCATCGTCGTGCGCGACTGGCAAGCGGCCCGGCGCGTGCTGACCGAGGCGGGCTTCGTCGTCAAGGTCTCCGACATGGTCGCCGCGGAAGTGGCCGACAAACCCGGCGGGCTGGCGAAAGTCCTGGTAGCGGTGGAGAAGGCGCGCGTTAACCTGGAGTACATGTACGGCTTCACGCTTAAAGCCGAAGGCACCGGCGTGCTGGCGTTCCGGTTCCGCGAGCCGGATCGTGCCATTGCCGCCCTGCGTAAAGCGGGCGTTCGCCTGCTCCGCAGCGCGGACTTGTTCCAACGGTTGGAGGAGTGAGCGGCGCCGCGGCGCGGTTTCGCTCGCTCCGTCCGACGCCCAGGCTCCTCAGCCCGGGATCTTCTCCGATTTCCGATACGCCATGCCCTGGAAGAGCGCGACCAGTTCGCCCGCGTCGTCCTTCACTTCCACCGTGTAGGAGCCCAGCTTGAAGTTGCGGGAGATTTCCCTTGCGTCGGCCCACAGGGTGCCGGTCTGGCCGGCTTTCATGAACGTGATGCTTACGTTGATGGCCACGGCGACCGTGCCGTGTGAATTCGACGCGGCGGCAAACGCAAAATCGGCCAGCGTGAAAATGGCGCCGCCTTGCACCGTGCCATAACCATTCAAATGGTGCGGATGCAGCGTCATCTTGGCCCGGGCGTATCCGGGCGACACCGCCAGCAGTTCGATGCTGCAGCGATCGGCAAACCGGTCGTTCTGGAAGAAGCGTTGGAGGCTGGCGAACGCGTCACCGTGGGCAGCCGTGTGGGGCCGGGTTTCTTTGCTCATATCGCCTCGCTCACCTGCTCGCCGCCTTGCGCCCGAGGAGAAAGGCCTGCCGATTGCCTTCGAAGTAAGTTTCCGCAAAGCCTGCGCGCAAGGCGGCTAGCCATTGTTCCTCGGTCATCGGCAGGTGCGCGCTCAACGCGCCCAGCAGCGCCACGTTCAGCGTCTTCTTGTTGGGTAACTGGTCCACGCTCACGGCATCGGGCGCGATCAGCACTCCGTCCGGGCGCAGCATGTGCTTCTGCGGCTCCAGTTGCGTCGGTTCAAGCACCAGCAGGAAGTCTGCCTCCCCGGCCGACACCATCGGGCTGAAAACCCGCCCGCCGAACCGTACATCGCCCGTCACCGAGCCCCCGCGCTGGCTCATGCCCTTGATCTCGCTCTTCTTGACGTCATACCCGGCGCGCAGCGCCACATCGGCCAGGATATCGGTGCCCTTCAGAACGCCCTGGCCGCCGATGCCGGCCACGACGATGTTGGTGACTTTGTTCATGGAAGCGTAACGCGTATTTACGTCTGGCACGGAGCAGCCGTCCGGGCGGAGTCGCATTCGCAGCGCTGCTCCTCGTATTGCTTGAGTTGCTTGGCGATCAGGATGCATGGCCGCCGGGCAATAATCACTGCCAGTTCGCCGCTCGCCAGGCAGTCCGTCAGCAGGCGGTCAAATTCACCTGTGCCAAACCGTGGCTCGATCACATGCACCCGCCGGATGCCGAGCGAGCGGGCCAGGTCCTCCAGCACGACTTTGCCGGTGGGCTCGTGGCCCAGCGTGCGGCCCGTGCCGGGATGCTCCTGGTGCCCGGTCATCGCGGTAGTGGAATTGTCCAGAATGATCAACACATGCCCGTTGGGCGGCGGGTTATACACCATCTCCACCAACCCGCTGATGCCGCTGTGCACGAATGTGCTGTCGCCGATCACGCTTACCACGCGCCGCGCCTGGTCGGGCGGCAGCACGTGGCGCAAACCCAGCCCGACTCCCAGGCTCGCCCCCATGCATACGCACGAGTCAATCGCCTCGAATGGCTGGAGCACGCCCAGCGTGTAGCACCCGATGTCGCCTGCCACGATGCAGTCGTGCTTGCGCAGGGCCTCAAAGACAATGCGGTATTGGCAGGCGTCGCACAGTTGCGGCGGTTTGCCCGGCGGCGGGGCCGGCTCCGGACTGAGGTCGTTGTTGAGGATGCGCCGCACCCGGGGCACGTTCAGCTCGCCGAAACGGTACATGTCTGCCTTGCCCTCCACCGGAACCCCCGCTCCGCGGATCGCCTCAACGAGATACGGGTCGCCTTCCTCGACCACCAGGCAGCGTCCGACGCCTTTGGCGAACTGCGCGATCTGCTTGAGCGGCAGGGGATGAGTAAAACCCAGCTTGAGGACGCGGGCGTCGGGAGCGGCTTCCCGGACGTGCATGAACGAGATACCCGAGGTGATGATGCCCAGCCCCGAGCCGCCCTCCACCACGCGGTTCAATCCACACGTCTCGTTCCACTCCTGCATGTCGGCCAGCTTCTGCCGCAGCCGCCGATGCGCGGGGCGGGCGTAAGCCGGGATCATCACCCGCCCACGGATGTCCCGCTCGTAGTTGGCCAACCGGGGTGCTCCAGCCTGCGGACGAGGCTGCACCACCGTGTAGCTGTGGCACACGCGCGTGGTCACCCGGAACAGCACGGGAAGCTTCCAACGTTCCGAAATCTCGATTGCCGCGAACAGGAAGTCATACACCTCCTGCGAGTCGGAGGGCTCCAGCATCGGCAGGCCCGAGGCGACCGCATAGCGCCGGTTGTCCTGCTCGTTTTGGCTCGAGGCCATGCCCGGGTCATCGGCCGAGACAACGATCAATGCCCCTGTCACGCCGGTGTAGGCAGCCGTGAACAGCGGGTCCGACGCCACGTTCAGGCCCACGTGCTTCATCGTGCACAGCGCCCGCGCTCCGCCGAATGCGGCCCCGATGGCCACTTCCAAAGCCACTTTCTCGTTGGGCGACCATTGGGCATGCCCGCCCAGCTCGTGGAACGACTCGAGGATCTCCGTGGACGGTGTGCCCGGGTAGCCGGCCCCGAGCGCCACGCCCGCGTGCCGCGCCGCGAGCGCGAGGGCCTCGTCGCCGCTTAACAGAAGTCGGTTTGATTCATTCATTCGATGTTATCCGCGCGAGCTTAATACCTCATTCTTCGATCAAGGGACAACACTTTCCGCGCCTATTTACGGGCTGGACATCGCTGCCGCGAGGAGTATAAACACCCCTCACCAAAATGTTTTGGGATCAAGAAACTGAAACACTGGCTCGGCCAACCCTCGAACAACTGCAGCTCAAGCACCTGCGGGACACTCTCGGGCGCGTCGCGCAACGCGTGCCTCTCTACCGCCAACGATTTGCGGAGCTGGGCATCACCCCCGAAGCTATCAAATCGCTGGCCGACGTCCGGCGGCTGCCCTTTACCACCGGTGACGATCTGCGCGCCATCTACCCCGAGGGCATGTTGGCCGTGGACCGCGACGAGCCGGTGCGCTTGCACACCTCCAGCGGCACCACCGGCAAGCCCAAGGCGATCTTCTTCTCGCGCCAGGACGTGGACAACGCCGCCGAGCTCATTGCCCGCTCGCTGGTCTCGACCGGGATCACCCGGAAGGACGTGCTCCAGAATATGATGAGCTACGGTCTGTTCACCGGCGGGTTGGTAATGCACTACGGCGCCGAGAAGGTCGGCTGCATGGTCATTCCCGCCGGCCCGGGCACCTCCGAGCGCCAGTTGATGCTGATGCAGGATTTCCGGACCACCGCCGTCCACATCCTCCCCAGTTACGCGCTCTACTTCGCCAGCTTTCTCGAACAAAAGGGCATTGACCCGCGCAAGGACCTGACGCTGCGCAAGGCCTTCGTCGGCGCGGAACCGCACACCGAGGAAACCCGCCGCCGCATCGAGCAGGCCTTCAACTGCAACGTCTATAACTCCTACGGCCTGACCGAGATGAACGGCCCTGGCATCGCGTTCGAGTGCGAATGCAGAGCCGGGATGCACCTGTGGGAAGACCACTTCATACTGGAAATCATCAACCCGGCCACCGGCGAACCCCTGCCGGACGGGCAGACCGGAGAGTTGGTCCTTACCAGTCTCCGGCGCCAGGCCATGCCCATCCTGCGCTATCGCACCCGGGACATCACCTCCGTCATACCCGAGCCCTGCGAATGCGGGCGAACCCATCGCCGCCTGGCGCGCTTCACGGGCCGCTCGGACGACATGCTCATCATTCGCGGCGTGAACATCTTCCCGCAGCAGATCGAGCGGGTGCTGATGTCCTTCCCGCAGGTGGGACGCAACTACGTCATAGTCATCGAGGGCCTGGACGACATGACCATCAGAGTTGAGCTGTCGGCCACCGCCTTCGACGGGCAGGTCGAGCACCTGGCGGCGCTGCAGCGCCAACTGGTGGAGAAGATCAGAGCTGAGACCTGGGTCAGACCCAAGGTGGAGCTGCTTCCCGCCGGCACACTGCCCATCGCCGAGGGCAAAGCCAAACGTGTCATTGACAAACGTTCCCTTTAGTCGCGCATCGAGCATTGATCCAACATTCCAACGCCCCCCTCCTTATGAGCGCCGTAAACCTGGTAGCCGTATTCGTTGAAAACAAGCCGGGCCAGACTGCCCGCATTACGCGGATGCTTGCTGACGCGGGCGTCAACCTGAGCTGGCTCACCGTCGCCAACAGCGGCAGCTTCGGTGTGATGAAATTTCTGGTGGACCAGCGCGACCTGGCCGTCCGCACGCTCAAGGAGAAGGGCGTGATGGTCTCGCTGCTCGAAGTGCTGGCCGTCGAAGTCCCCAACCAGCCGGGTTCCCTGCAGGCGGTGGCTGATTTGCTGGGCCGCAGCAACATCAACCTCGAAAACTGCTCCGGTTTCGTTGCCAACAACCGCGCCATCCTGATTATTGAAGTCCCGGCCCTCTCCCAGGCCTGCCCCATCCTGGAACAAAAGGGCTTCCGTCTCCTCACCCAGGAAGAGATGCTGCGGCTCTGACCTCGCGCGGTACCCGGCTGAGCGGAGCGGCAAGACCTTCCGGGATGAACAACCGGCCGGGAAACGCGAGCGCCCTTGGCCGCCTTTTGAAATGGCGCGCACTTCTGCAAGCAGGCGCCAGTACAACAAAAAAGCCGGAATTCGATTCCGGCCTTCTTGCCACATTCTACACCGAGAACAACCTTAAATCTTACCTTGATGCGGCGCCGCAGATTTACGCCTGTCAGTTACACACGGTCTGACTACTGCGCTTTTGCATCACTGACGCTACCACCATACCAGATTCCCCATTCCCGTCATGTCACCAGTTGTGGGGACAGGCCCGGTCCCCAGCCTGGCAGTGCTGAAATGTGCTGGAGGGAGTTCCGCTTGCGGGAGGTTACGCTTTGGGGTTAACTCCTGCCCAATGGCGAAAGTTCTGCTGGTTGATGATGACTTGACCATGGTGCAGATGGTCAGCGAGTTGCTCCGACAGGAAGGGCACGAGGTTTTCCCTTTCTCGAATGGCAGCACCGCGCTGGCCGGGCTCACGGCGCATACGCCCGACGTGGTGATTACGGACCTTTACTTCGACAAAACGCGGGCGCATGGGCTGGAGGTGGTGCAGAAGGCGCGCGCGATGTCCCCGCCGGCCGTGGTGATCGTCATTACCGGCTACGGGACGATCGAAACGGCGGTGGAGGCGATGAAGCACGGGGCGTTCGACTACCTCGAAAAGCCGTTCAAGGTGGAGGAATTGAAGCTCCGCGTGCAGCGCGCGCTTTCCCACAACGCGGCCATTAGCGAGACGGTCTACCTCCGCAAGCAGCTCAAGAAGAAGTACGAGTTCAGCCAGATCGTCGGCAGCGCCCCGAAGATGCAGGAGGTGTTCAAGATGATCGAGCGGGTGGCGAACACCGACAGCACAATCCTGGTGCTGGGGGAGAGCGGCACGGGCAAGGAGTTGGTGGCCCGGGCCTTGCATTACAACAGCCGGCGGCAGTTCGCGCCGTTCGTGCCGGTCAATTGCAGCGCGCTGCCGGAGAACCTGCTGGAGTCGGAACTGTTCGGGCATCGGCGCGGATCGTTCACGGGGGCGATCAGTGACAAGAAGGGATTGTTCGAGGAGGCGGACGGGGGGACGATTTTCCTGGATGAAGTGGGCTCGATGTCGGCGATGCTCCAGAGCCGGCTGCTGCGGGTGCTGCAGGAGCGCGAAGTCCGGCGGGTGGGAGAAAACACGCCGATTTATGTCAATGTGCGCGTGGTCGCCGCGTCCAACGAGCCGCTGGAGAAACGTATCCAGGAGGGCACCTTCCGCGAGGACCTCTATTACCGGCTCAATGTCATTGCCATTCCGCTGCCAAGCCTGCGGGAGCGGCGGGAAGACATTCCCCTGCTGGTGGCGCACTTCCTCAAGGGCAAGACCAGCGGCACGCCGAACCGGCTGGTGCAAGTGACCCGGCAGACGATGGATCTCCTGTGCGCCTACGATTGGCCGGGCAATGTGCGGGAGCTGGAGAATGCCGTCGAGCGGGCCGTGGCTTTGTGCGAAGACGGCGTTATCCGGGCGGCCGACCTGCCGCCGCGGCTCCTGGCCAGCGTTAAAGCCGCCGCTCCAGGGAAGGACGGTCAGGCCGCAGCCGCGTTGCCGGCCGTGCCCGAATCCGCCCTCTACCCGCTCCACCTTGGGCCCGAGTCGGAAGCCGCATCGGCGCTGGGTCAACCGGCGGAAGAGCCGCTGATGCCGATGAGGCTCTACCTGCGGCAGCAGGAGTTGGCCTATCTCAACCGTGCTATCCAACACTGTGGAGGCAACAAGGAACAGGCAGCCCTCCAGCTCGGCATCAGCACGGCGACGATGTACCGGCGGCTTAGCGCCGACGACAAGGATTCGTCTGTCTAACCGCGCGATTGCGCAAACCCACTAACGCATTGCCTGCCCGCAGCGCAGGATCAAGCCTGGCCAGTATCGGTTAAAATCGTCTCACCTCGCAGGTGGGCTCCAGACCTGCGCCGCAAACCGGCTGAACCCGGCTACGCCCATCGCCTGCCGCCCCAACGACTGACCTCGCCCGCTCCACAAGCCTGGGGCACCCCACACCCAAGCCGGATATGGTGATAAAACGGTGCCAATCCGGTGGGACTACGGTGTGGTTCCCATGGGGGTCGGCCCCCATGGGAACCACACCGGGCTATAAGGGGTGTCACAGCGTTGTCACACCGGTAATTCCGGCTGTGGGGGCTGTGCTGGGAACCACCACTGTCCCAAAAATGGACACAGCGTCGTTTTTCGCCAGGAGGGCTGATCAACTCAGGATTATGGGACGGGACCAATGGATTGCGGCACCGAGCCAACCGCCTTTTTTGCTTTCTTTGGTCAGGGGGCGGCCTATGATGCCCAAAGGTCGCAGAAAGCGCGGCCCTCCCGGTAACTGGTTTACTGGCCGGAAACCGACATTTATGCCATTAACACATACCAAAGAACTGTTCGCCAAGGCGCTGAAGGGCAAATACGCGCTTGGCGCCTTCAACGTCAACAATATGGAGCTCCTCCAGGCCATTATCGAGGCTTGCGAGGAGGAGAAGGCGCCAGTCATGCTCCAAATCTCCAAGGGAGCCCGCCAATACGCGAACCCCGTTTACCTCAAAAAGCTGATCGAGGCCGCCGTCAGCCTTTCCAACATCCCCATCGCGGTCCACCTCGACCATGGCGACACCTTCGAGCTGTGCAAGGACTGCATTGACGACGGTTTCACCAGCGTGATGATTGACGCCAGCCACGACCCGTTCGAGAAGAACGTCGAAATCTGCCGCAAGGTGGTCGAATACGCGCATGCGCACAATGCCGTGGTCGAAGGCGAGTTAGGCTGTTTGATCGGGGCGCAGTTTGATGAAGGCGAAGAGGGTGGCCAGCATTCCAAAGAGGGGCGCTACACAAATCCCGAACAGGCGGTGGAATTTGTGAAGGCCTCCGGCGTGGATTCGCTGGCGGTCGCCATCGGCAACTCGCACGGAGCGTATAAGTTCAAAGGCGAACAGCACCTCGACCTGGAGCGGCTCAAGGCGATCAAGAAAGCGCTCATGGACGCCGGCCTGGGCGACTATCCGCTGGTGCTGCACGGCGCTTCGAGCGTGCCCAAGGATCTGGTGGAAGAGATCAACCATCACGGTGGCAAGCTGGCCGATGCCGCGGGCGTCCCCGAGGGAGACATCGAAATCGCGCGCCGCACCGGTTGCGCCAAGGTCAATATTGACACCGACCTGCGCCTGGCGATGACCGCGGCCATCCGCAAGGTTTACGCCGAGAACCCCAAGGAATTCGACCCGCGCAAGTATCTAGGCCCGGCCCGCGCCAAGGTCAAGGCGCTGGTGCAACACAAGGTCCGCAACGTCCTTTGCTGCGCCGGACACGCCTTCGACTAGGCAATTGTACCGACCAGGTTTTGCTCCAGCAGCGTGACGGATCTGGTCCCGCCACGTTGCTTTTGTTGTAAGCTGTACATGACTCAGAGCCTGTGTGATTGAAGGCCCGTGCAGGCGATCACGACCCGAACTGCGAGCCAAAAGCACCTGCGAAGCGTTTGGACGGCAGATTGGGAGTCAGCCGAGGGCGTAGATGTTCTCTGTATTGCAAGTGGGATTCTCATCAAAGTTATTCACACAGCCTTG